>DATINN010000684.1:0-1671 GCA_035474175.1 Mycobacteriales bacterium
CTGCTGCTGCTCGCCGGCGGGGTCGGCGGGTACGTGGCCCGGCTGGCGGTCGCGGCCGAGGCCCGGCTGGCCGAGGCGGTCCGGCTGGCCGCGGCGACCCGGGAGCGGGAGCGGCTGGCCCGCGGGATCCACGACGGGGTCCTGCAGGTGCTGGCCCTGGTGCGGCGCCGGGGCACCGAGCTGGGCGGCCCGGCGGCCGAGCTGGCGGCGCTCGCCGGCGAGCAGGAGACCGCCCTCCGCACGCTCATCACGACCCCACCACCCACCCCGCAACCCCACGCACCCGGCACCGAGCCGCGGCCGGGCCGGATGAGGCCGCGGACTGGTGGGACGGCGTCGCGGCCGGGAGGGACGGGGCCGCGTGTCGGTGCGACCGGCACCGGGGCGGCCGGCAGGGGGCTGCGGGCGGGCGGCACCGGGCCGCGGGCGGGGCGGAGGGTGGGGGAGCGGCGCTGGTCCGGCACGGCGGGCCGGCCCGAGCCGGTGCCCGAGGTCGATGTCCGGTCGTTGCTCGGGCGGTTGCGGGCGGAGGCGGTGACCGTGTCCGGACCGGCGGAGCCGGTGCCGCTGCCGGAGCACGCGGCCGCCGAGCTGGCCGCGGCCGTCGCGGCCGCGCTGGACAACGTGGCCGTGCACGCGGGCAGCCGGTCCTGGGTGCTGGTCGAGGACCTCGGCGGCGAGGTCGCGGTGAGCGTGCGGGACGAGGGCCCGGGGATCCCGCCCGGGCGCCTGGCGCAGGCCGAGGCCGACGGCCGGCTCGGGGTGGCGTCGTCCATGCGCGGCCGGATCACCGACCTGGGCGGCACCATGTCGGTGCACACGGTCCCGGGCGAGGGCACCGAGGTCGAGTTCCGCGTACCCCGAGGAGCGCACTGATGGTCCGGCTCATGGTCGTCGACGACCACCCGATCTGGCGCGAGGGGGTCGCCCGCGACCTGGCCGAGTCCGGGCACGAGGTCGTCGCGACCGCCGCCGACGGCCCGGCCGCGGTCCGGCGCGCGGCGGCGGCCCGGCCCGAGGTCGTGCTGATGGACCTGCAGCTGCCGGTCGGCTCCGGGGTGGACGCGACCCGGGAGATCCTGGCCGCCGACCCGTCCGCCCGGGTGCTGGTCCTGTCGGCCAGCGGCGAGGACTCCGACGTGCTGGCGGCGGTGAAGGCCGGCGCCACCGGCTACCTGGTGAAGTCGGCCGGGCGGGACGAGCTGCTGGCGGCGGTGGAGAAGACGGCGCGCGGGGAGGCGGTGTTCTCGCCCGGGCTGGCCGGGCTGGTGCTGGGGGAGTTCCGGCGGTTGTCGGCCGGGTCGGGCGCGGACGGGGCGCCGAAGCTGACCGAGCGCGAGGTGGAGGTGCTGCGGCTGGTGGCGAAGGGGATGTCGGCCCGTCAGGTCGCGGACCGGCTCGTCCTGTCCCACCGCACCGTCCAGAACCACGTCCAGAACACGCTGCGCAAGCTCCAGCTCCACAACCGCGTCGAGCTCACCCGCTACGCGATCGAACAAGGACTCGACACAGACCCCACCTGATCCGACCCTCCACCCCAGCCCCGCCTCGAAGCCGGTCTTTCGCCTCGCGCCCGGGTCCCGCGCCCGGGGTCCCGTACCCCGGCCCCGTCGCGCCCCGCGCCCCGCATTCCGGTGGGCCCCGCGTTCCGGTGGGCCCCGCGTTCCGGTG
>DATINN010000685.1:0-2178 GCA_035474175.1 Mycobacteriales bacterium
GCGACCGTAGGCGATCCCGTCCCCGGCCCGGCAGCGTGCCCTCAGCGTCCGCCGGACGTCAGCGTGTCGCCGGACGACAGCGCGCCGCCGGAGGTCAGCGCGCCGCCCGACGACAACGTGTCGCCGGACGACAGCGCGCCGCCGGCCCGGCAGCGTGCCGTCAGGTCAGGAGGTGGCGATCTTGGAAGCGGCCTCGGCGTCCAGCAGCCAGCGGGTGTGCGCGGTGCCGTAGACGGCGCCGGCCGGGATGCCGGTGGCACCGCCGAGCGCCTCGGCGACCGCGTCGGCCTTGGCCGCGCCGGCCGCCAACAGCCAGACCTCGGTGGCGGTGGTGATGGCCGGGAACGTCAGCGTGAGCCGGGTCGAGGGCGGCTTCGGGCAGTTGAAGACCGGCTCCACGAAGCCGGTCGCCCGGGTGGCCGGGGAGTCGGGGAAGATCGAGGCCACGTGCCCCTCCTCGCCGACCCCGAGCATCAGCACGTCGATCCGGGGCAGCATCCCGTCCGGGGCCAGCTCGGCCGTGTACGCCGCGGCCGCGTCCTGCGGGGAGAGGTCGTCGGACGCCGCCGGGAACGGGTGCACCCGGGCCGGGTCCACCGGCACGTGCGACAGCAGCGCGTCGTCGGCCTGCTTGTCGTTGCGCTCGGCGTCGCCGGCCGGCAGCCAGCGCTCGTCGCCCCACCAGAAGTCGACCCGGCCCCAGTCGACCGCGTCCCGGGCCGGGCTGGTCCGGACCGCCCGCAGCACCGCGCCGCCGACCCGCCCGCCGGTGAGCACCACCGACGCGTCGCCGTACGCGGCCTGCGCGTCGACCAGCGTGGTGATCAGCCGGGCGGCCGCGGCCGTGGCCAGCAGCTCGGCCGTGTCCAGGATGACGACTTCGCTCACGACTTCTTCTCGCTCGAGTTCTTGTCGGTCTCGGCCGCGGAGGCCGGCTCGGGCTCGGGTGCCGGCGCCGGCCGGCCGAGCCGGTGGTCGGCCGCGGCGCCCGCCGGTGAGGCCGGCGCCGGCGCAGCCGCCGAGTTCGCCGCCGAGCCCGCCGAGCCCGACGAGCCCGACGAGCCCGACGGCAACGCAGACGGCGTCCGGGACGCGGCCGACGACGCGACCGCGGCCGGCGACCCCGCCGACGACTGCGCCGACACCGGCGCGGACGACGTCGCCATCGGGTCGACCCAGATCAGCGTGCGGGGTTCGTCCGGCCGGTCGGCCAGGCCGGGCACGCCGGCCGCCACCCCGAGCGCCTCCGCGTACGGCTGGTCGGCGTCGAGCCGGCGCAGCTCCTCGGCCAGCAGTTCGCCGAGCCCGCGCTCGGGCAGGGCCACGTCGCTGTCGGGCTGGTCGGTCCGCTGCAGCACCACCGACGCCGCGTCCCGGCGCAGCAGCGACACCGTGCCGCCGTCGGTCAGCGACACCGTCACCTCGGAGACGCCGATACCGCCGACCCCGGGCGCGCGCCCGGCGGCCTGCGTCACCGGCACCTCGACGCCGAAGCGGGACGACAGCCAGCCGGCCAGCAGCAGCGCCGCCGGGTCGTCCTGCCGCCCGGTCACCGACGCCGCCTTGACCGGCGACCGGACCGTGTCGAAGGCGGAGGCCAGCTCGGCCCGCCACGGCGTGGTCCGGGTCCAGGCCAGGTCGGTGTCGCCGGGCGCGAAGTCCTCGGCCCGCTGCTGCAGCGCGGCCGCCGGGTCGGGGGCGCGCAGGATGTCGGTCACCCGCCGGTCGGCGAACACGCCCAGCGGGTCGTGCGCGATCTGGTCCGGCGGCGGCCCGAACCACCAGGTCACCACCGGCGCGTCGGGGGCCAGCAGGGGCAGCACGACCGACTCGGCGTGCAGCGAGAGCCGGCCGTACATCCGCATGACCACGGCCTCGCCCGGTCCGAGCCGGCCGCCGACGAGGACCTCGGCGTCGAGCCGGGGGACCGGCGCCTCGACCTGGCGGCGGATCACGATGAGCAGCCGGCACGGGTGCACCGAGGCCGCGGTGGTCGCCGCCGCCTCCGCCTCGTGCACGTCCCGCTCATCCACCACGACGACCAGCGTCAGCGCCAGCCCGGACATCACCGCGCCGCCGGAGCGCCGCTCGGCCGCGAGCGCCTTGACCACGGCCGTGCCGGTCGTGTCCCAGAGCGTCGTCACCGCAGGTCACCTTCCACGCGGGCGGTGCCGGTCG
>DATINN010000686.1:0-4280 GCA_035474175.1 Mycobacteriales bacterium
CGGTCTTCCTCGTCAACACGCCCGAGTGCCTGATCGCCGAGGGGCTGGCCGACCTCGGCATCCCGGCCACCATCGGCGCCGGCTGGGGACCCTGGGCCCAGGAGGTGTACGCCGACCTCAAGCTGGGCTTCGACGGCACGCTGGCCGAGCAGGTCGCGCTGGCCGCCCAGGGCCTGGACCGGGCCCGGCAGGACGCGGCCCTGCTGCTGCACGACCGGGGCGCGTCCCCCGACGAGGTCGTCGCCTTCCTGCAGCGCTGGATGCTGGTGCCGGAGAAGCGGGCCCGGCAGTCGCTGCGGTTCCTGTCGCACCCGCTGTGGCGGGCGTACACCTCGACGTACGTGGAGGGGTACCGGCTGCTGTCGGCCTGGCTGGACGCGCGGCCGGCCGGGCAGGCGGTGGGGGAGCGGTTCGTCCGGCTGCTGGACGAGCCGCTGACACCGGCCCGGCTCGGCGCGGAACTGTCCGGCGCCGGACTGTCCAGCGCCGGACTGTCCGGCGGGGAGCTTCCCGGCGCGGAACTGGAGGTCTGACGGTGGTCGGTCTGGTGCTCGTGTCCCACTCCGCGACGCTGGCCGCGGGCCTGGTCGAGCTGATCGCGCAGCTCGCGCCGGACGTGACCGTCGCCACCGCGGCCGGCACCGAGGACGGCCGGATCGGCACCTCCGCCGACCTGGTCACCGCGGCCGTCGCGGCGGCCCAGTCCGGCGACGGGGTCGTGATCGTGCCCGACCTCGGCTCGGCCGTGCTCAGCGTGCGGGTCGCGCTGGAGGACGCGCCGGCCGAGACGGTCGTGCTGGTCGACGCGCCGTTCGTGGAGGGCGCCATCTCGGCCGCCGTCACCGCCGGGACGGGCGCGACCCTGGCCGAGGTGATCGCCGCGGCCGAGGAGGCCCGCACCATCGGCAAGTTCTAGCCGGTGACCTAGCCCGTGACCTTGGCCAGCGCCTCGAACAGCAGGGTCGTGGACGTCGCGCCCGGGTCCTGGTGGCCGACCGAGCGCGGGCCGAGGTAGGACGCGCGGCCCTTGCGGGCCTGCATCGGCGTCGTCGCCTCCGTCCCCTCGGCCGCCGCCCGGGACGCCGCCGCCGCGGCCTGGGCCAGGTCCCCGCCGGAGCCCAGCTCGTCCTCCAGCGCCGAGAGCGCCGGCGTCCAGGCGTCGACCATCGTCTTGTCGCCGGGCTCGGCCTTGCCCAGCCGGATGATCCCGTCCAGCCCGGCCCGCAGCGCCGCCGCGAAGTCGGTGTCCGAGGCCGGGTCGGCGTCCCCGAGGGCCTTGCCGGCCTCCCGGAACGCCGTCCCGTACAGCGGGCCGGACGCGCCCCCGACCGTCGAGATCAGCGTCCGGCCGACGCCCTTGAGCAGGTCACCGGGGGTGTCCCCGGACAGCTTCTCCACCGCCGCGGTCAGCCCGCGGGTCATGTTGGCGCCGTGGTCGCCGTCGCCGATGGCCTGGTCGAGCCGGGTCAGCTCGGTCTTCGCGGCCGAGACCGATTCCGCGAACCCGGTGACCCAGGCCCGCACCAGGGCGGCGTCGACCGGCACTCAGACCCCCCAGCGCAGGCCGGGCGTGTTGACCGGCGCGTCCCACAGCCGGGTCAGCTCGTCGTCGAGCTTGGTCAGCGTGACCATGCAGCCGGCCATGTCCAGGCTGGTCACGTAGTTGCCGACCAGCGCCCGGGCGATCCCGATGCCCTGCCCCTCGAGGATCTTCGCGACCTCGGCCATCACGATGTAGAGCTCGATCTGCGGGGTCGCGCCCATCCCGTTGACGATCACCAGGGCGTCGTCGCCGCGGCTGAGCGTGTTGTCGTCCAGGATCGCCTGCACCGCGATCTGGGCCAGCTCCGAGGCCGGCCCGATCGGGCGCCGCTCCCGGCCCGGCTCGCCGTGGATGCCGATGCCGATCTCGATCTCGTCCGGTCCCAGGTCGAAGCTCGGCGTGCCCGCGTCCGGCGTGGTGCAGGCGGTCAGCGCGATGCCGAAGCTGCGGCTGAGCTGGTTGGCCTTGGTCGCGATCGCGGTCACGGCCTCCAGGTCGGCGCCGGTCGCGGCCAGCGCGCCGGAGACCTTCTCGACCACCACGGTGCCGCCGGTGCCGCGCCGGCCGGCCGTGTACGTGGAGTCCTGCACGGCCACGTCGTCGTCGACCACGACCGCGGCGACCTTGATCCCGTCGTCGTCGGCGAGCTCGGCCGCGAGCTGGAAGTTGAGCACGTCGCCGGTGTAGTTCTTCACGATGTGCAGCACCCCGGCGCCGCCGGAGACGGCCGTGGTGGCGGCGGTGATCTGATCGGGCGTCGGCGAGGTGAACACCGCGCCCGCGACGGCGGCGTCGAGCATGCCCGGCCCGACGAACCCGCCGTGCAGCGGCTCGTGCCCGGAGCCGCCACCGGAGATCACGCCGACCGTGTTCTGCTGCGGCGCGTCCCCCCGTACGACGATGCGGTTCTCGAGGTCGACCCGCAGCTCGGGATGGGCGGCGGCGACACCACGCAATGCGTCGAGAACGACGTCGGCGGGGTCGTTGATGAGCTTCTTCACCCGGGTGCTCCCCCCAGTGATCTTTGTTGTTTCCGCACGATGTCAGCGCCCTTGCCTGCCGGTCAAGGTCTGAGGAACGACGTACCTCACGTCGGCGATTCCCTGGCGATGGTCGAGATCGCGCCGTACCGTTCTGATCGGTGGCGCTCCGTGCCGGAGCACCCCCCGGGAGGCCCTGACGTGTCGAGCAGTCGACGGCGAGGGGGCCGGCACCGCCCGCCTCGTGGGCGTGCCGGACCTTCGAGACCGGGCGTTGGTGCGTCGCCCGCAGGGAGGGCCTGTGGCCGACCGCCGCACGACCGAATCCCGCAAGACCTACGTCCTCGACACCAGCGTGCTGCTCTCCGACCCCGGAGCACCGGCCCGCTTCGGTGAGCACGAGGTCGTCCTTCCGCTGATCGTCATCTCGGAACTGGAGGGGAAGCGGCACCACCCGGAGCTCGGCTGGTTCGCCCGCCAGGCGCTGCGCATGCTCGACGACCTGCGCATCAAGCACGGCCGGCTGGACAACCCGATCCCGATCGGCGACGGCGGCGGCACGCTGCACGTCGAGCTGAACCACAGCGACCTGTCCGTGCTGCCGGCGGGCTTCCGCCGGTCGTCGGAGGAGGGCGCCGACAACGACTCCAAGATCCTCGCGGTCGCCCGCAACCTGGCCGAGCACGGGCGCGACGTCGTGCTCGTGTCCAAGGACATGCCGATGCGGGTGAAGGCCGCGGCCGTCGGCATCCCGTCCGACGAATACCGGGCGCAGCTCGCCGTCGACTCCGGCTGGACCGGGATGATCGAGCTGGAGGTGGGCGAGGACGAGATCGGCCGGCTCTACTCCGACGAGCGCATCGAGCTGGCCGCCGCCGCCGACCTGCCCTGCCACACCGGGCTGCGGCTGCTGTCGCCGCGCGGCTCGGCGCTGGGCCGGGTGACCGCCGACAAGCAGGTCAAGCTGGTCCGCGGCGACCGGGAGGCGTTCGGGTTGCACGGCCGGTCCGCGGAGCAGCGGGTCGCGCTCGACCTGCTGCTGGACCCCGAGGTCGGCATCGTCTCCCTCGGCGGCCGGGCCGGCACCGGCAAGTCGGCGCTGGCGCTCTGCGCCGGGCTGGAAAACGTGCTGGAGCGGCGGGCGTTCAAGAAGGTCGTCGTCTTCCGCCCCCTGTACGCGGTGGGCGGCCAGGACCTGGGCTACCTGCCCGGCTCCGAGGGCGAGAAGATGGCGCCCTGGGCCCAGGCCGTCTTCGACACGCTCGGCGCGCTGGTCAGCAAGGAGGTCCTGGACCACGTCCTGGACAGCGGCATGATCGAGGTGCTGCCGCTGACGCACATCCGGGGGCGGTCGCTGCACGACTCGTTCGTCATCGTGGACGAGGCGCAGTCGCTGGAACGGGGCGTGCTGCTGACCGTGCTGTCCCGGCTGGGCGCGGGGTCGCGGGTGGTGCTCACCCACGACGTGGCCCAGCGGGACAACCTGCGGGTGGGCCGGCACGACGGCGTTGCGGCGGTCATCGAGGCGCTGAAGGGGCACCCGCTGTTCGCCCACGTGACGCTGACCCGCTCGGAGCGCTCGCCGATCGCCGCGCTGGTCACCGAGATGCTGGAGGACCTCCCGCGGTAGCGGCCGCATCGCCCGCTCTTCTCCCGCTTTCCCCGCGCTGCAGTGCGGGCGTTGCGGGAGAAGAGCGGGCGATGTCAGCGCAGCCGGTTCGCGATCCGCCGTCCGACCGTGGCCGGCGAGTCGAGTT
>DATINN010000687.1:0-7525 GCA_035474175.1 Mycobacteriales bacterium
GGCTGCGCCGGGCCGCCGCGGACCCGATGTTCGCCCTGCCGCGGGCGGTGCCCGCGGCAGGGCGGAGATCAGAGCAGCTCGGCCAGCGGGAAGGACCGGCGCGCCCGCGGCGGGACGAGGTAGTTCTGCCGGTGCGTCGCCTTCATCAGCGAGTTGATGCCGATCTGCTGGTCGGTCAGGCCGTACTGGGTGCGCAGGTTGGTGCCGTCGGGCAGCACGCCGTCCATCGCCGCCCGGGCGCCGTGGAACTTGCCGCTGGTCGGCACGAACACGGCGAAGTGCAGGCCGGGCTGGGTGGCCGGCGGGGTGTGCACGGTGCCGTTGGCGTCGACGTACCAGGAGAACGGGTTGTCCAGGGTGTTGAAGTCCTCCCGGAACGGCACCGCGCTGCCCTTGCGGCGCAGCCGGCCGTAGTTGTCCAGTGTGTCGGCCGGGAGCCGGCTCGCCATCTGCAGGGCCGAGTTGTGCCCGACCACGCCGCGGGCGGCGTCCGCCTTGACCTGGGCCGCGGTCGCCACCTGGGCCGGCCCGTTGGGCAGCGTCACGGTCGTCTCGGCCGGGACCGGGGTCGACGGGGACAGCATCCGGGAGACCCGGTCGGCGTAGGTCTTGCCGTACCAGGTGGCCAGGTCGAGGTCGAGGTGGGACAGGTGCATCGCGCAGCCGTGTGCGAAGTAGCCGCTCGGGAACTGGTCGGTGACCCCGCGCAGCGTCTCGAAGCTGACGATGTTGTCCAGCCCCAGCGCCTCGACCTGGGTGCTGGTGAAGCCCATCGAGAGCTGGGCCTTGTCCGGGATCCGGTCCGCGCCCGGCACCCCGGCCGCCAGCGCGAGCTGCTTGACCACGCTGGTGGTGCCGAAGCCGCGGCCGAGGAAGCCGATCCGCTTGCTGGTCAGCTGGAGCAGGTCACCGACGTACGCCGGACCGCCCACGTCGGCGAACAGCTGCTGCTCCACCGACTGCAGGATGGCCGAGCTGTCGCTGCGGATCTTCAGCGCGACGTGGTTGTCCTCCAGCACGACGTCGGCCGGGTCGCTCGGGAACCGGATCGCGTCCAGCAGGCCGAGCTGCTTCTGCCCGTTGACCAGCGGCAGGCTGAGGTCCCGGGGGGCCTTGGCCTGCCACGGTCCCGGCACGTAGCTGCGGAAGTAGGGCAGGCCCCAGGCGATGACCATGGTCAGGCCCGCGCCGGTGGCCGGGTAGGGCGCCTCGACCTTCGCCAGCGCCGCCTCCAGCCGGGTCTGGGCCGACTTCAGCTTCGCCTTGGTCCAGGTCCCCGGGGCCAGCTTGGCGGTGAACACGTCGTTGTAGAGCGGCGGCACGAACACCGTGGTGTTGTTGTCCAGCAGGAACGACACCGCGTCGACGATGTACTGCTCCTGCCGGCGCGCGACCGCCGTCGCCGCCTCGGCCCGGGCCGGGTGGACGATGCCGTCCAGCAGGCCGTACACGCCCCGGCCGGCGATGGCGGCGGCCGACAGCCCGGCGGCGCCCTGCAGGAAGGACCGGCGGCTCACCGGCTCCCGGGCACTCATGCGCGGCTCGCGTGCGGGCTGGGCTGGGTGCAGACCAGGTACGTCTGGTCGATCGTCGGCACCACGGTGCCGTCGGCCAGGACGACCTCGCGCAGCACGACCACCAGGTATTCGCTCGGCGCGTTCCCCTGCGGGACGAGCTTGGTGTAGTGCACGTCGGTGAACGTGGTCGGGTACGGCGGGGGCGCGTAGTAGGCGTTGCTCTGCTCGCGGTCCTCGCCCTTGTAGTCCAGGCCGGACGGCAGCCCGGAGCCGGTGAGGCCGACGCCGTTGATCGTCGAGCTGACCGAGTAGCCGCCCTTCTTGGCCGGCGTCGTGGTCTCCCGGATGTGCAGGTCGCCGTTGAGAATGACGGCGTCGGCGTTGCAGAGGTTGGTCACCGGCAGCGCGGCCACGTGCAGCGTGTACTCCGTGGTCGTGCCCTTGGCCGGCTTGGCCTTCTCGGCGGCACCGGCGGTGCCGACCCCCACGGCGGTCACGCCGAGGACCAGCGTGGCGGCGCCCACCGTGACTCGGCGGGCAACGGTGCGCAGCAGCATCGTTATGTCCTTCCTGACGTCGTGATGAGTCCGATCGCGGACACTGGGGTCACACCTCCCCGATCGCGGCGGAACCTAACTCCTGGCAGAGACAAATCTGTCCGGACAACATGACGCGGTCGACGGCCGGCACCTGGCGGCGGAGACTGAGCCGGGCGGAGGGAGTCCGACGTGGGTGTCGAGGTGGGCGCGCCGGCGCGCCAGGTCGCCGACCGGATGGCGGCGGCCGCCCGGACCTGGCTGGACCTGCTGGAGGACGGCCAGCGCGGGATCGCGACCGGCGCCGTCCCGGCGGACGACGGTGCCGACGCGGAGCGACGGAGCTGGTTCTACACGCCCACCGACCACGGCGGCCTCACCATGCACCAGCAGCGCCCGGCGCAGCAGCGGGCGGCCATGCGGCTGGTCTCGACCGGCCTGTCCGACGCCGCGTACACGACCGTGGCCACGGTGATGGGCCTGGAAAACGTCCTGGACCAGGTCGAGGGGTTCGTGACCCGCTTCGACCGGGAGCGCGGCCGTGACCCGGGCCTCTACTACCTGCGCGTGTTCGGCGAGCCCGGCGGGGCGTGGCCGTGGGGCTGGCGGTTCGGCGGCCACCACGTCTCGCTCAACAACCTGGTCGTCGGGGGCGAGCTGGTGGCGACCACGCCGTGCTTCCTGGGCGCCGACCCGGCCGTGTCCGGGCTGCTCGGCGGGGCGACGCTGCGGCCACTGGCCGCGGTCGAGGACCTGGCCCGGGAGCTGGTCCGCTCGCTGCGGCCGGACCTGGCGGCCCGGGCCGTGCTGCTGCCGCAGGCGCCCTCGGACCTGGTCACCGCCAACCGGACCCGGATCGCGACCGGTGACCGGGTGATCCCGCTGGCCGGGATCTGGCGTACCGACCGGTTCGGCGACCCGGTCGAGCAGGGCAAGCTGCAGGCGCTGAGCGACGCCATCGACGAGGACGCCGGCTACCAGGACCGGCACCACGCCGCGGTGGAATACAGCGCCGTCCCCAAGGGCCTGGCCGCGGCCGAGCTCGACGGCGACCAGCGCGCGCTGCTGCGGGCGCTGCTGGGCGCGTACCTGGGCCGGGTCCCGGCGGCGGTGTCCCCGCTGGACCGGTACGCCGACGACGCCGCGCTCGACGCCGTGCACGTCGCCTGGGCCGGACCGACGGAGGCAGGCGCCCCGCACTACTACCGGCTGCAGGGCCCGCGGCTGCTGGCGGAGTGGGACAACACCCAGCGCGGGGCCAACCACGCCCACTCGGTCTGGCGGGACCCGGGCGCGGACTTCGGCCTGGACGTGCTGGCCGCCCACCGCGCCGTCCAGCACTGATCCGCCGGCGGCGCCTCGGGGCCGCGGTGCCCGTGCGGCCGGCGGGGGCGTCCGTCCACATCGGACGGACGCCCCCGGACCGGCGGTCAGGCGTTGCCGAACGGACCGCTCACCACGGCGAGCGCGTCCACGATCCCGTGCCCGTAGAAGGAGTTGAAGGCCAGCGTGCCGGTGCACGGGGCGTCGAACTCCGGGCCCCGCCCCTCCGGCACGTACGTCTCCCCGCCCGAGGCCGGGCAGGCGACCTGGGCCGCCGACGCGGTCAGGATCCGCTCGACCCGATCGGGGGCCAGCGTGAGCTGGCCGCGGTGCGCCGGGTCGGCCTTGCCGTACCGGCTGACGATCAGCGCGGCCACGCCGGTCGCGTGCGGCGCCGCCATCGAGGTGCCCTGCAGGTAGGCGTAGTAGCCGCAGGCGCCCGCGGCCGTGCAGGACTTGAACACCGCGTCCTCGAAGCCCGGCACGACGTTGCCGTCCGCGTCCACCTGGCCGGCGGCCTGCAGCACGTTCAGCGGGTACGTCGAGAGGATCTCGTTGAAGTCGGTCCGGAACGTCGGCGTGCCGAGCCCGTCGCGGAACCAGCCACCCGGCGCCGACACCGTGATCTGCTCGGTGCCGTAGTTGGAGTAGTCGGCCTTGCGACCCGACGGGCCGAGCGCGGACACGCCGATCGCGTGCGGGCCCTCGACCGGGAAGACGAGGCAGTCGTCGTTGTCGATGGTGCGGGTCCGGGCCGCGTCGGCCGGGAAGTCCGGGCTGGTGGTGTCCGGCAGCGGGTTGCCCAGGTCCTGGTGGTCGTTGCCGAGCGAGACGACCATCGTGACGTTCTTGCGGTGCGCGTAGTTCATCGCCCGGGTCATGGCCCGGATGACCGCGCGCTGCTCGGCCTGCTCGGCCGGGCTGTCGGCCGGGTTGGACCGGCAGTTGAACAGCCACGGGTCGACGAAGAAGGACATGTTGACCACGTCCAGCCCGGCGTCGGCCGAGTACGTCAGCGCGCTGAGGACCGGGTTGAGGAACACGAAGCCGGAGTCCTGCCCGGCCCGCACCTCGACCAGGGTCACCTTGGGCGCGATGCCGGCGATGCCGGTGCCGTTGACGGCCGCGGCGACCGTGCCGGCCACGTGGGTGCCGTGCCCGCTGTCGTCGTGCCCGACCGGGTCCACGCACCCGGCGAACTCGCACGGCCCGTCGATGGCCGGGATGTCGGTGACGAAGTTGCGGGAGAGGTTGAGGTCGACGTTCGGCGCCAGGTCCGGGTTGGAGCTGTCGATGCCGGAGTCGATGATGCCGACCTTGACCTTGCGGTCGCCCTTGTCGGTCTTGTTGGCCTGGTCGGCCTTGACCATCTTCATGTCCCACTGCAGGCCGGACAGCGGCTCGGCCGTGGTCGCCCGCGGCGCGGCCTTGGTCGCGCGGCCCTGCTTCGCCTTGGCCGCGCGGGCCGCGGCCGGCTCCGTGTTGGGGTCGACCCGGGCCGGTCCGGCCGGGGCGCGGCCGATCACCCGGTCGCGGACCGTGCCGGCCAGCGCGGGCTGCGTCGCGGCGGCGGTCGCGAAGCCGGCCCCGGCCTCGACCGTGTACGCGGCGACGGCCTTGTTCTCGGCCAGGACCCGGCCGCCGGCGCGGGTGATCGCGGCCAGCGCGTCGGCCCGGGTCGCGGTGTCGGCGCCCAGGACGACGTAGCGGGTGGTCCCGGCGGACGCGGCCGGGGCGGCGGTGGCGGTCCCGGCGGTGGCGGGCACCACCACGGCGGTGGCGAGGGCGACCGCGGCTGCTGCGGCCGCGGCGAGTGGTCTGCGCTGCACGGGTCCTCCCCAGGTGACCGGCGGATCTCGCCGGACGACCTCGGACCTTGCCCGAAGTCGCAGCTCCTGCATAGGGGGCTACGTTGCGTGCGCATGAGCCGGGCTTTACCCGGTGTGTCCGTCCTCCGTACGGCCCAGTGCGTCGGCCAGCTGGATCAGCAGGGTGACGACTCCGGCCGGGCCGTCGACCGCGACGTCGGCCGCCTCGGCCACCGCGGCGGCCTCGGGAGAGGCGCTGGCCACGGTCAGGCCCGGGGTCCCGGCCCGGCGGAGCTCGCGCACGGCCTCGAAGCCGGGCAGGTCGCCGACGTCGTCGCCGGCGAAGAGGACCGCGTGCCGGCCGGCGGCCAGGCGGCGCAGCACGCCGCCCTTGTCGAAGCCGGGCGGGCGCAGCTCGATCACCATCTTGCCCGGGTGCGGCTCCAGGCCGTGCTGCTCCGCGACCGCGGTCACGGCCCGGGTGAGCCGGGCCAGCTCCGCGTCCGGGTCGGCCGCCCGGCGGGTGTGCACGACCAGGGCGAGCCGCTTGTCCTCGACCCAGACGGCCGGGTCGGCGCCGGCCGCGGCCAGCGCGGCCGGCAGGGCCGTCCGGGCGGCGGCGACCCCGGGCGGGTCCGCGGGCGTGGTCAGCTCGCCCGCCGCCCAGCGCTCCGCGCCGTACTGGCCCTCGACGACCAGGCCCGGCACCGCGTCCAGGCCGCCCAGCTCGACCGCGACCGCGGCCGGCCGCCCGGTCACGATGGCCAGCGTGCCGACCCGGGGCGCCAGCCGCTGCAGGGCCTCGAGCGCGCCCGGCGCCGGGACGGCCTCGGTCGGCACGGCCACGATCGGCGCCAGCACGCCGTCGTAGTCCAGCGCGACCAGGGCCTGCTCCGGCGCGGCGACGATCGCCTCCCAGCCGGCCCGCCCGTCGGCGCTCACCCCCGCCGGCCCGGCTGCGGAGTGCCCGGGGCCGGCTGCGTCCGTGCTGCGGTCCATGGCGGCAGAGTACGGTCGCGGCCGTGTCTGACGAGCTGCGGCCGGTGTCGGCGGAAGTGGCCGAGCTCGGGGAGGGCGCCCGCTGGGACGCCGGCGCCGGTGAGCTGCTCTGGGTCGACATCATGGCCGGGGTGCTGCGCCGCGCCGTCGAGGACGGCGACTCCCTCCGTACGGTCGCGGTCTTCTCGATCGGCGAGCCGCTCGGCGCCGCCGCCCCGCTCGCCGACGGGGACGGCTGGCTGCTGGCCGCGGCCGGCGGCTTCCGGCACCTGAGCGCCGACGGCACCGTGACCGCGCTGCTGGACACCGAGCCTGAGGGCGTCCGGATGAACGACGCCGCCTGCGACCCGGACGGCCGGTTCTGGGCCGGGTCGATGGCCTACGACCAGCGGCCCGGGGCCGGGCGGCTGCTGCGCTGCGACCTCGACGGGACCGTGCACGTGGTGCTGCCGCATGCGGACATCGCCAACGGGCTCGGCTGGAGCCCGGACGGGCGCACGATGTACCACGCCGACAGCGGCACGGGCGTGGTCACCGCGTACCCGGTCGGCGGCGGGGAGCTGGGGGAGGGCCGGGTGCTGATCCGGCCCGGGCACGGCGTGCCGGACGGGCTGACCGTCGACGACGAGGGCTGCCTCTGGGTCGCGCTCAACGGCGCCGGCGAGGTCCGCCGCTACGACCCGGCCGGGGCGACGCTGTCGGTCTGGCCGCTGCCGGTCTCGCAGCCGACGTCGGTGATCATCGGCGGCGCGAGCGGGCGGCGGCTGTTCGTGACCACGGCCTGGGAGAACTTCACGCCCGAGCAGCGCGCGGCGGAGCCGGACGCGGGCCGGGTCTTCGCCGCCGACGACGCCGGGGTGGGCGCGCCGACGGTGCGTCCCTATCGGGGCCTGCTGCCGCGGATTCGGGGTTAGACCCGGGTCATCCCGCATGGGTCGCGGCGCGGCCCGGACATAGCCTGCCGGTATGGAACCCACACCGCGCCTCTACCGCCCCAAGTCCGGCCGCATCCTCGGCGGTGTCTGCGCCGGGCTGGCCCGCCGCTTCGGCACCTCGGCCACCACGATGCGGGTGCTCTTCCTGCTGTCCTGCCTGCTGCCCGGGCCGCAGGTCGTCGCCTACATCGTGCTCTGGGTGCTGCTGCCCTCGGAGTGAGCGACCGGGTGCGGGTCGCCGTCCCGGGAGGCGGCGTAGGTCCGCACCCGCAGGTCGTGCCAGAAGCCGGCGCTGACCAGCCCGCCGGCGTCCGCGCGCAGGTCGAACCGGGGCTCGGCCGGGCCGTCGGCGGTGCGCAGGGCCAGGTCCCCGGCCGCGAGCACCCGGCCGCCGGCGTGCACCAGCA
>DATINN010000688.1:0-2374 GCA_035474175.1 Mycobacteriales bacterium
CCGTGCCCGCCCGGCTCCGGTCCGCGTCCAGCCGGGTCGAGGGCACCGAGATCGTCTCCGGTGTTCGCGCCACCACGGCCGGTGGTCCGGCCCGGCGGGGCATCCCGGCGGGACCGCGGGACTCCTCCCGCGGCGCCAGCACCGTGCCGACCCCGTCGTCGTCGATGACGGCCGCGTCGTAGCCGCGCCGGCGCCCGAAGACCCCGCCGCCGCGCTCGTACCAGGACCGGTCGCCCATCGCGAAGGCCAGCCGCCCGGTGGTCACCATCGTCGTCAGCTTCCGGAACGGCCTGGTCAGATACCACATCACCACCGTGACCACGCCGACCAGCACGAGCCGGAGCCAGGCCGGCAGCGCCGTGGACGGGTCGAGGATGGCGGAGTCCACCCGGATGACCAGCAGCACGCACAGGGTGAACAGCACGCCGTTGATCACCGCGGCCGCGACCACCCGGCCGGCCGCGACGACGATGCCGCGCAGCGGGAAGAACGCCCCCGCGGTCAGCAACGCCGGCGCGAAGATCACCGCGAACCGCACCACCAGGTAGGCGGCGATGAGGATCAGCCCGCCGATGAGCAGGAACGGCGCCATCAGCAGCACGCCGACGTCGGCGAGGATCGACGCCTCCAGCGAGGCGCTGCCGTGCCCGGCCACGCACTGGTACGCCGCCGGGTCGTCGTCCTTGACGTCCCCGGCCACCTTGTCGAACGACTTCTGCTTGGCGTCGGTGACCTTCGTGCCGTTGCCCTTGGCCTGCTCGGCCTCCTGCCAGGTCAGCGCCTGCGCCTGCAGCAGCGCGGCGCCGTGCTTGGTCGCGCCGGTCGAGTCGGGGTCGCAGAACTCGCCCATCAGCCACATGCGGTAGAGGAACGGCCCGTACAGCAGGTTGGCGACCTGGTCCCCGGGCTCGCCGTCCTCGCCGGTGATGCCGGTGGAGACCGCGCCGACGCCCTTGCTGATCACCGTGTCGGCGGCGTGCCCGGCCCGGACGGGCCACGCGAACAACGCCGCCGCGACGACCGTGACCAGCACGCACCAGCCGATCGCGGTGGTCGACTCGGACACTCGCTGCCTCGTCGCCTGCGCCATCAGCAGCAGGCCGGTAAGCATCACCGCCAGCGGGAACAGCGGCGTGTAGACGGCCTTGCGCAGCTGCGCCACCAGCGAGCTGAGCAGCGGGTCGAAGGCGGCGAGGTACGTCGGCTCCAGCGCGGCCTGGGACACCCCGGTCAGCGCCGCGACCGTGGCCTTGGCCGGGATGAACATCAGCCGGGCGGCCCAGGTCGAGATCGAGCCGGACGGGTCGCGGGCGGCGCCGCCGCAGCCGAGATCGTAGGTGTACCAGGACAGGCCGGCCAGGCCGTACTGCTCGAACGGGCTGGTCTTGGCGTTGGCGGCGAACGGGTCCTCGGTGGCCGGGACCGGGTCGGGCTTGTTCATGAAGAAGCCGGCGATGCCCTGCTGCGGCGACTCCGGCGTCGGCGGCGTGGTGCAGCCGCCGATGATCGGCAGCGCCGACGCCGTGCCCGGGGCGACGAACAGCGTCGCCCCGGCCAGCACGAACACGGTCAGCACCCGGGCCGCCACCTGCACCCACCGCGGGCGGGTCTCCACGGGGATCTCGACGGGGGGACGAGCAACAGGAGCCGCGTCGGGGAGATCCGCTCGGCCGGCCAGCCGGTCGAGCAGCGTCAGCCCCCTCACACCGTGATCCGGTCGTCGGTGAAGTCGGTGAAGTCGGCGTAGTCGTCCACCGTGGCGGGGTCGGTGTCGCCCTCGCCGGGCTGGCGGGCGTCGGTGTTGACCACCGCCAGCAGGCCCTCGTTGTAGGAGAGGTCGGCGACGAACCGGTCCACGTTGCCGTCCGCGTCCCGGAACACGAACTCCCGGTAGTCCGGCGGCGTCCCGTCCGGACCGGGCTGGGACAGCGTGCCGATCGCGTGCTCGTAGCCGGCGTCGGTCGGCACGCCGAGCAGCCGCAGCGCGTCCGCGGCCACCCGCTCGTCCTCGATCCGGCCGACGAACGACGCCGCGACGTGGTTGGCGACGTCCATGTTGAGCGTGTCCGCCGGGTCCTGGGACGCGGCCAGGCAGCAGACGTTGTACTTGCGGGTGTCCCGCCCGACCCGCTGGAACAGCGCCCGCCCGACCGGCCACATGGCCAGGAAGTGGCACTCGTCCAGGGCCAGCACCTTGCGGACGTGGCGGGGCAGGCCGTAGACGGCGCGGGTCGCGTACCAGGAGGCGAGGTGCAGCGCCGGCACGCTCATCCGCTCGGTGAACGACCAGTGCTCGCGCGGCACCGACGGGTTGGGCAGCACCAGCCCGCTCATCGTGATGACCGTGAGCACGGCCTCGGTGTGCGGCGGCCGG
>DATINN010000689.1:0-1554 GCA_035474175.1 Mycobacteriales bacterium
GGTCCCGGGCCACCCGGTCGCGCTCCGCCCGGCCGTGACGCTGCGGCCCATGTACGGGCTGCGCATGACCCTGCACCGCCGTACCGCCTGACCGCGGGCGCTCGACGAGGTCAAGAGCCGGGCGGGAATTTCGCGTCGAGCGCAACCGGAGGGCACTCCGTGCACGGCGGCGAGCCCCGACGTACGGTCGTCGGGTGAGCACCCCGCCCCCGATCCACACCCTGGGCGCCCTGCGCGCCACCGGCCACGTGCACCGCGGCGTCAAGGCCGAGATCCGGGAAAACCTGCTGGCCCGGCTGGCCGCGGGCGAGCCGTCCCTGCCCGGCATCGTCGGCTTCGAGGACACCGTCGTGCCGGAGGTCGAGCGCGCCCTGCTGGCCGGGCACGACATGGTCCTGCTGGGCGAGCGCGGCCAGGGCAAGACCCGGCTGATCCGCACCCTGGTCGGCCTGCTGGACGAGTGGACCCCGGTTCTCGACGGGAGCGAGCTCAACGAACATCCTTACGCGCCGGTCACCGTGTGGGGCCACCGGACCGTGGCCGAGCAGGGCGACGAGACGCCGGTGGCGTGGAAGCACCGCTCCGAGCGGTACGGCGAGAAGCTCGCCACCCCGGACACCAGCGTCGGTGACCTCATCGGCGACGTGGACCCGATCAAGGTGGCCGAGGGCCGCACCCTGGGCGACCCCGAGACCGTGCACTACGGGCTGGTGCTGCGGACCAACCGCGGCATCTTCTCCGTCAACGAGCTGCCCGACCTGGCCGAGCGGATCCAGGTCGCGCTGCTCAACGTGCTGGAGGAGCGGGACGTCCAGGTCCGCGGCTACCAGCTGCGGCTGCCGCTGGACCTGCTGCTGGTCGCCTCGGCCAACCCCGAGGACTACACCAGCCGGGGCCGGATCATCACCCCGCTGAAGGACCGCTTCGGGGCCGAGGTGCGCACCCACTACCCGCTGGAGCTCTCCGACGAGATCGACCTGATCCGCCAGGAGGCCGCGCTGGTCTGGGACGTCGACGGCTCGCACGCCGCGCCGGTCGTGCCCGACCACGTCATCGAGGTCGTCGCCCGGTTCACCCGGGCGGTCCGGGAGGCGCCGCAGGTCGACCAGCGCTCCGGGGTCAGCGCCCGGTTCGCGATCGCGGCCGTCGAGACCGTCGCCGCCAGCGCCGTCCGGCGGGCGGCCGTGACCGGGGAGGCGCTCGCGGTGGCCCGGGTCTGCGACCTGCCGGCCGTGATCCCGGCCTCCCGGGGCAAGGTCGAGTTCGAGGACGCCGACGAGGGCCGCGAGACCGAGGTGCTGGAGCACCTGCTGCGCCGGGCCACCGCGGACACCTTCCGGGCCCGGCTGGCCGGGCAGGACCTCTCCGCGCTGCAGTCGAAGTTCGACGAGGGGCTGTCGGTGGAGACCGGCGACCTGGTCCCGGCGGACGAGCTGCTGCGCCAGGTCGGCACCTTCCCGACGCTGGCGACGCTGCTGTCCCGGCTGGAGCCGGCCTCCGGGCCGGAGGGCTCGTCCGCGGTCGGGCTGGCCGCGGCCGCGGTCGAGTTCGCGC
>DATINN010000690.1:0-3122 GCA_035474175.1 Mycobacteriales bacterium
CGGTGCTGCCCCGGGTGGGGCGGCGGCGCCGGCGTGCCACCGGCACCGGCTAGCATCCCTGCGTGCTCGACCAGTCACTTTCCGTAAGCGAGCCCGCCGCCGGGCCCCGGCACGCGGCCGCGGCCGGGTTCGGGCCGGTGCGGGCCTGGCGGCGGCTGCCGCCGCTGCTGCGGATGGTGGTGCTGCTGCACGGGCTGATGCTGCTGACCGCGACCGTGCTCTACCCCAACTACCGCGGCCCGGACGAGCCGCTGCACGTCGACCTCATCGCCGCCACCGCGCAGGGCGACGCCGTCCCGTGGCCGACCCCCGGGATGCGGCAGGTCAGCCGCGGCGTCGGCGCGGCCGGCTTCCTCGGCAACGGGCGGATCGACGTCCGGTCGGTGCTGGTGGCGGGGATGGCCCCGCCCCGGGACCGGCGCCCGACGTACCGGTCGGTCGGCGGGGAGACCCCCGGGCCGGCGCCGAACCAGCTGGTCCAGCACCCGCCCGCGTTCTACTACCTGATGGCGCCGGTGCTGGCGGTGGTGCCGCACTGGCAGGACCAGCCCTTCGACCGGGTGGTGGCGTGGCTGCGGGTGGTCAACGCGCTGCTGCTGGTGCCGCTGCCGCTGCTCGGCTACGCGCTGGCCCGCCGGGTCGGGCTGCCGTCCCCGGCCGCGGTCGCCGCCGCGGCCGTGCCGCTCGCGGTGCCGCAGCTCTACCACATCGGCTCGGCCGTCAACAACGACAACCTGCTGCTGCCGTTGCTGGCCGCGACCGCGGTGGTGGCGGCGTCCGTGGGGCGCGGCGACCTGCGCCCGCGTACGGCCGCGGGGCTGGGGCTGCTCGTCGGTGCGTGCCTGCTGACCAAGGGGTTCGGGCTGTTCCTGCCGCTGCTGGTCGGGCTGGCCTACCTGGTCGGGGCCAGCCGCCGCGGGCTCCGGCGGGCGGTGCTGCCGCTGGCGCTGGCGCAGGCCGTCGCGCTCGGCACCGGCGGCTGGTGGTGGATCCGTAACAAGATCGAGTACGGCGTGCTGCAGCCGGACGGGACCAAGCTGGTGCAGCCGCACCTGACCGCGCACACGACGTTCCGGGAGACCGGGCTGCAATGGCTGGGGCAGTTCGGCACGCTGATGAACCGGCGGTTCTGGCTCGACCCGGGCGCGACCCGGCTGCCGGCCATCGCCGGCCTGCTGGCCGCGGCCGGGGCGGTGCTGGTGGTCGGCGGGGTCCTGCTCACGCTGGCGCTGCGGTCGCCGGCCCGGCGGGACCAGCTGCTGCTGGCGGTCCCGTTCGTCTGCCTGGCCGGGATCGTCGCCTTCGGCTCCTGGGACGCCTGGGAGAAGGTGCTGCGCACCTCGGGCATGCAGGGCCGCTACCTGTACGGGGCGCTGCCCGGGCTGGCCGTGCTCGTCGTCGGCGGGCTCGGCCGGCTGCTGGGGCGCTGGACGCCGGCCGTCGTGCTCACCGCGGCCGCGCTGGCCCAGCTGGTCGGGCTGGCGCTGACGCTGCGGGTCTACTGGCTGCCCGCGGGCGGTTCCGAGCCGGGCCGGCTGCTGTCGGCCGGGCGCGGCATCCTGGCCTGGTCGCCGTGGCCGCCGGTGCTGGTGCTCCCGCTGCTGACGGCGGTGGCCGTGGTCGGCGTCGGCACGCTGTCCCGGGCCTGGACCGAGTCACTGGAGCGGGTCGAGCCGCTTCCGTAGCAGGCAGAACTCGTTGCCCTCGGGGTCGGCGAGCACGTGCCAGGACTCGTCCCCGGCCTGGCCCACGTCGGCCGGCTTCGCGCCCAGCGCCAGCAGCCGCGCCAGCTCGGCGTCCTGGTCCCGGTCGGTCGGGTTCACGTCGAAGTGCAGCCGGAGCTTGCCGCGCTTGGGCTCCGCGGCCACGTCGAAGACGATCGTCGGCTGCGGGCCGCCGAACCCGGCCGGCGGCCCGATCTCGACGCTGGTCGCGGTCTCCCGCAGCAGCACCTCGTAGCCGAGCACCTCGCACCAGAAAGCCGCCAGACCCTCGGGATCGGTGCAGTCGATCACCAGCTCGCTCATCCGGCACGCCACGGGCGCTCTCGTACCCTCTGGTCCATGCAGCCGAACCGGTTATCGCGCTGCCGCGCGGCCGGCCTGTCGGCGCGCTGCCCAGCCGCCGACCGGCCGGATCGTGACCGCGACGGTGGCGCCGAGGGCGGCGCCGGCCAGGACGTCGGCCGGGTAGTGCACGCCGGTGTAGACCCGGGAGAACCCGACCGCGGCGGCCGCCACGCCCAGCGGCACCGCCAGCACCGGCGCCTCCGCCGAAGCGCCCACCGCGAACGCCGCCGCCGACGCCGCGTGCCCGGACGGGAACGAGTGCGAGCCCGGCGTCCGGTGGGCCCGCCGGGCGACCGGCACCGAGTCCAGCAGCGGCCGCACCCGGGGCAGCAGCCGCTTGCCGACCTGGTTGGCCAGCAGGCTCGCCACCGCCACCGAGCCCAGCCCGTACGCGGCGGCCCGGCGCAGCTCCGGCCGCCCGGACAGCACCAGCCCGGCCGAGACCGCCATCCACAGCACCGAGTGGTCCGCGGCCCGGGTCAGCGGCGGCAGCACCGCGTCCAGCGGCCGCGACGACATCCCGGCCACCCGCCGGAACAGGGCCCGGTCGGCCGCTCCCACCCGCCTGCGCATGCCCCGGACCTTACTGAGCCACCGACCACCGCGGGCGTGGCTGAGCGGCGCCGCCGTCGCCGACCGCCGTCGCGGGCGTGGCTGAGCCGCGCCGGCATCACTGGCTGGCGTCCGCGTCGCTGAGTGGCGCAGGCTGCTGAGCGGCGCGGCTACTGGGTGGCGCGGCCCGGAAGGATGAGGCGTATGGACAACGTCACCCGGGATCGGGCGCGCGGGTTGTGGGAGGAGCTGGCGGGCGGGCGGTTCCCGGCGGCCGGCGGGGCGCGGGTGGTCGAGACGGCCACGTCCCGGCTGTGCCCGCCCGGCTGGGCCGGGATCATCCTGCTCGGGGACGCCCTGCTGGCCACCGCCCCGACGGCCGAGCAGGCCGCGCTGCTGCGGGCCGCCCTGCCCGACGCCGGCGCGTTCCCGGCCGCCGGCGAGCTCCCGGCCACGGAGACCCTCGGCCCGGCCGAGCTGGCGTACCTCGCCCCGGCCGAC
>DATINN010000691.1:0-1916 GCA_035474175.1 Mycobacteriales bacterium
CCGGCGGGCACGAGAAGGTCGGCGTCGTGGCCGCCGACCGGGTCCTGGATCGGTCCGCGGTGCGCTGGATCTCCGACGGCCGGGCCACCGGCGGCCGCCTCGACGGTCGCGGCCCGGGTGTGTGGTCGCCGGACGGCGGCCGGGTGTTCTTCGGCAGCTTCTCCAGTGTCAAGGCTCAGCCCGGCCCGGTGCAGCGGGTCGAGGTGCACGGGCTGGTGGTCGACGTGCGGACGCTGGCGCGGCGCGAGGTGACGCTGACCTCTGCGCAGACGGGTTCCGCCGCCGGGACCGTGGTCTTCGGACCGGGCGGGCGCGGCTTCGCGGTGGCACCGTTCGAGCAGATCCACCCGCCGGCCCAGGGCATCGGGAACCTCGCGCTGTTCGACGAGGACGGGCACCTGACCGGTCAGGTCCGGATCGGGCCCGCGGCCGTGCCGGACCAGCCGTTCTCCCCGGACGGCCGGCTGGTCGCCGTGCACGTCGGCGGCTCCCCCACGCTGTACGTCGGCGGTTCCACCCGGGTGCTCGACATCGCGACCGGCACGGAGGTGGGCCGGGCCGAGGGCGACGTGGTCGGATGGGTCGACGACGACCACTACGCCGTACGGGTCGGAGGGTCGGTGCGGCTGGTCGAGCTCGGGTCCGGGCGGGTGGTGGCCGAGAAGGCGCTGGCACCGGCCGGTCGCGAGCTCACCGGGGTCTGGCTGCGGCCGCTGGTGGGGCCGGCGCCGGCGGGGGCGGTCGTTCTGTGAGTGGACGGTTCGCCCCGCGCGTGTCGGGCCGGGGGAACGCGCGGCCGGACCGTAGCCTCGGCGTACGGGACTTCGGCACGGGGCGGAGGCGAGTCGGATGCGGCAGTTGCGGCTCGTCGGGCTCGCCGAGGACGGCGCCAGCCTGCTGATGGAGACGCCCACGGGCGAGTCGTTCCGGCTCCCGCTGGACGAACGCGTCCGCGCCGCCTGCCGCGGTGACCTGACCCGGCTCGGGCAGATCGAGATCGAGATGGACAACCCGCTGCGGCCGCGGGAGATCCAGATGCGGGTCCGCGCCGGCGAGTCGGCCGAGCAGATCGCCGCATCGTCCGGGATGCCGCTGGACCGGGTGCTGCGCTTCGCGTACGCGGTGCTGCAGGAGCGTGGGCGGGTGGTCGCGCAGGCGCGCGGCACCGCGGCCCGGCCCAAGGCCACCGACATGCTCGGCCCGCTGGTCGAGGAGCGGCTGACCAGCCGGGGCACGGACCCGGCGACGCTGGAGTGGGACGCCTGGCGGCGCGAGGACGGGCGCTGGACGGTCCGGCTGGCCTGGCGGCACGGGGACCGCGAGCACGCGGCGCACTGGAGCCTGGACCTGGCCCGGCGGGCGCTGCAGCCCGAGGACCCGGCGGCGGAGCAGCTCTGCGCGGCCGAATACCACGCGCGGACGATCACCGCGGTCACGCCGCTGGCGGTCGCGGCGCGCGCGGTCGAGGTCCGCGCGCCGGAGCGGGGGCGGTCCGAGCCGGGCCACCCGCCCGAGCCGGGCCACCCAGCCGAGCCGGGCCACGACGGAGCCACCGGGCCGACCGACGGCGGCGGCCGAAGCGTGAGCCAAGGCGGCCGGGCCGGCGCAGTGGGCCCAGGCGGCGGCCGGGCCGGCGCAGTGGGCCCAGGCGGCGGCCGGGTCGGCGAGGTGAGCCAAGGCGGCGGCGCGATGGACCGTGGCGGGGAGCGCCAGCCGCGGCGGGTGGTCGAGCGCCGGCCGGGTGAGCCGAGCCGGCGGGCGCACCGGGGCGAGGCGGCCCCGGCCGAGAGCCCGGCCGCGGACAGCCGCCCCAACTTCGACGAGATCCGGGCCGGCGGCCGGCGCCCCGGCTCCGATCACCGCGCCGACCCCGGGCCGGGGCCTCGCGAGACCCAGCCCGGCCGCCGCACCGACCC
>DATINN010000692.1:0-3892 GCA_035474175.1 Mycobacteriales bacterium
GTCGGCGGCAGCAGCCGCCACTGGATCTCGGCCGGCAGCTGCATCGGCCGCACCCGCCGGACCAGCTCGAACACGTCGCCATAGGCCCAGCGGGTGACCAGCAGCGCCGCGACCAGGTCGGCGAAGTCCTCGGCGCCGGGCTGGATCGCCGTCACCTGGTCGGCCGCGACCGTGACCTCCAGCACGCCGAGCCGCTCGCTGCCCTCCGACAGCGGCAGCCAGAGCCGGCGGGTGCCGTCGGTGCCCTCGCCGGTGTGCGGGCGGCAGGTCCGGTATGCGTGCCCGGCCAGCGTGCCGTCCACGCCCAGCGGCAGCCGCTGCGGCATCCCCGAGTACGGCAGCGGCATCAGCCTGGTCTGCCCGTAGTCGGCCAGGTAGATGACCGCGTCGTGCATGCCGGCGGTCGCGGCCAGCTCGGCCACCAGCGGGGCGAGCTGGCTCGGCCCGGTGCCCCGGGTCCGGCGGACGAGCTCGCCGAGCACGCCGGCCGGTTCGGACACCATGACTCCAGACCTTAGGACGCCCCCACCCCGGGCAGTACCGTCGAGTGGTGGGACACGACCACGGGCACGCCTCCGGCTCCGGTACGGCTGCGGCCGGCTACCGGGGCCGGCTGCTCGCCGTGCTCGGGATCACCCTGGGCGTGCTCGTCGTCGAGGTCGTCGCCGGCCTGCTGTCCGGCAGCCTGGCGCTGCTGGCCGACGCCGCCCACCTGGGCACCGACGCGCTCGGCATCGGGCTGGCCCTGCTCGCGGTCCGGATGGGCGGCCGGGCCCCGACCGTGCGGCGGACCTTCGGCTGGCAGCGGGCCGAGGTGCTGGCCGCCGGGGCCAACGCCGTGCTGCTGCTCGGACTGGCCGGCGCGGTCGTGGTCGAGGCGGTCCGGCGGCTGACCGACCCGCCGCCGATCGAGCCCGGGACGGTGCTGGTGGTGGGCGCGCTCGGCCTGGTCGCCAACGCGGTCGGGCTGGCCCTGCTGGCCCGCGGCCAGAGCGAGTCGCTCAACGTCCGGGGCGCGTTCCTGGAGGTGCTCGGCGACACCTTCGGCTCGCTGGCCGTGCTGGTCGCGGCGGCGGTGGTCGCGCTGACCGGCCAGCAGCGGGCCGACCCGATCGCGTCGCTGCTGATCGCCGTGCTGATCGTGCCGCGGGCGATCAAGCTGCTGCGGGACACCGGCGAGGTGCTGCTGGAGGGCACGCCGCGCGGGGTCGACCTGGCCGAGGTGCGCCGGCACATGCTGGCCCAGCCGGGCGTGGTCGACGTGCACGACCTGCACGCCTGGACGATCACCAGCGGCGTGCCGGTGCTGTCCGCGCACGTCACGGTGGAGGGCTCGGTGCTGACCGCGACCTGCGGCGGCGGCGTGCTCGACCGGCTGCACGACTGCCTGCGCGAGGACTTCGACGTCGAGCACTCGACGTTCCAGCTGGAGCCGGCCGGGCACCGCGACCACGAGGGCGCCGACCACCATTGACGGTCTGCACACTCTGCACCGTCCGTGCACGCTCCGCGTACGAAGCGCTTCAACCGGTCAAAGTTGTCGAAGAACCTCGGAACCCGGCGATCGAGGTGACATGCTCTCGGCCCGAACTGTCGCCAGGGGGGCGCAGGGGGGCGACCCCGTTGGCAGGGGAGCGTCATGGGCAGGCACACGGAGGCGGCGGCACGGGCGCGCCGGCCGGTCCTCTGGGTCGCGGCCGCCGCGCTGGTCGTGGTCGCCTTGGTCTCGGCCGGGGCGCTGGTGGTCGACCGCGATCCGGAGCAGCCGGCCGGCGCGCCGCTGCTGGCCGCCTCGACCTGTGACCGCAGCCTGCGGGTGGTGACGGCGACCTCGTTCGCGCCGGTGCTGGCGGCGCTGCAGCCGGCGCTGGCCACCGGCCGCGACTGCATCGCCCTGGACACCGTCGTGGTCGACGGGCGCTCGGCCGCGGACCGCGTGGCCGAGCGGGAGGCCGACGTCTGGATCCCGGACGACGTGTCCTGGGCCGGGGTGGCCCGGCCCGGGCTGCTGGCCGAGGAGGGGCAGGGCGGGTCGGGCACGGTCCTGGCCACCAGTCCGATCTACCTGGTCACCGATTCCCGTACGGCGGCGAAGGTGACCGCGGCCGGGGGCTCCTGGCTCGGGCTGGCCTCGCTGGTGACCAGGCCCGACTCCGGCGTGCGGCTGGCCGTCCGCGACCCCAACGGCTCCGGCGACGGCATGGTCGCTGCCGGCAGCCTGGGCGAGGCGGTCTGGATCAAGAGCGGCATGGACGCGTCCTCGGCGGCGCTGTCCGCGGCGCTGAAGCAGACCCGGACCGTGACCGGCGACGGGCCCGCGCTGCCCCGGGCCGGCGAGGTCGGGCTGATCCCGGAGTACGCGCTGGTCGGCGCGCGCCCGGCCGGCTCGACCGTGCTGGCCGGCACCGACTACACCGCCTCGCTCCGGTACGGCTGGCTGCCCTCGGCCGCCGCCGTCGGCACGCCGGAGCGGGCGGCCGCGCTGGACCGGCTGCTGGCCGCGCTGGAGGCACCGGCCGCGAACGCCGCGTACGCGGCGGCGAAGCTGCGCCGGCCCGACGGTCCGGCGCCGGCCGGGGCGAGCGACCTGCCCGCGCTGACCGGCAAGTCGATGGAGATCCTGGAGCCGCACCACGTCGACCACGTCTTCGCCGCCTGGTATGTGCAGGACCGGCGCAGCAGCATCCTGCTCGCGGTGGACGTGTCCGGCTCGATGCAGCAACCGGCGCCGGGGACCGGCACGCCGCTGATCCAGCTGGTGCAGCAGGGCTGCCTGGCGGTCGGGCGGATGCTGCCGGACCAGTCCGCGCTGGGGCTGTGGGCGTTCGGGTCGCAGCTGGACCCGCCGCGCGACTACCGGGTGCTGCTGCCGACGGCGGCGCTGACCGAGGGGCAGCGGGCCGGGCTCAGCGGAGCCGTCGGCCGGCTGACGGCCGAGCAGACCGGGACCGGCCTGTACGACACGATCCTGGCCGCGTACCGGTCGGCGACGGAGTCCTACCAGCCTGGTGTGGCCAACGAGGTCGTGGTGTTCACCGACGGGCGGAACGAGGACGACGCCGTGTCGATCGACCTCGGCCAGCTGAGCGCCGGCCTGACGAAGGCGGCCGACCCGAAGCGGCCGGTGCTGCTCACGGTCGTCGCCTTCGGGGCCGCGCCGGACGTCGACGGGCTGCAGAAGGCGATCGGTCCCGTCGACGGGTACGTCTCGGCCGTCGAGACCGCGGACGAGGTCGCGGCGGCCTTCCTGCACGCCGCCGCCTCCGGCATCCACGGCTGATGGGTCAGGGAGTGAGGCGGCGGAGTTGGGCGGACAGGTAACCGCGGGCCCGGCGCTGGCCGCCGCGGCGGGCGATGGCGGCCTGCAGCTCGGTCAGCGCGCGCACGAGCCGGGGCCGGTCGACCGGCCAGCCGCGGCGCTCGCACTCCTCGGCCCAGGCCGACGGCGCCGCGTGCCCGCGCTCGGAGTTGCAGCGCCGGCAGGCGGCGGCCTCGTTCTCCAGCCAGGACGGGCCGCCCTTGACCTTCGGCACCAGGTGGTCGGTCGTCGCCCCGATCAGCCGGGAGAACTCCCGCCCGCACCACAGGCACCGCGCCCCGTCCCGCCGCAGCAGCTCGTCCAGGCGTTCGGACCGGGACAGCTGCACCCGACCATGATGCGCGCTGCGTAGGCTTCCCGCCCGTGAGCGCAGCGCGACGGGTGACCGAGGTCCCAGCGGGGTTGCCCAGCGGTGCGGCCGCCGACGTGGTCGAGGAGGTCCTGGTGCTCGGCGGCCGGGAGACCCGCCTGCTGCGCCCGCGCTCCGGGGACGCGCTGCTGGACGAGGTGCTGGCCGAGAACGACCCGGCCGACGAGCGGCTGCCGTTCTGGGCCGAGCTGTGGCCGAGCGGC
>DATINN010000693.1:0-2133 GCA_035474175.1 Mycobacteriales bacterium
GGCCGATGGCCGGCACGTCGAGGTCCCAGGTGCCGTGGTGCAGCCCGTCCCGGATCGCCTGCACCGCCTTGGGCGTGCCGTTGCGGGAGACCATCTTCATCTCGCCGAGCCGGCCGGTCTCCCGCAGCGCCTCCAGCGTCCCCAGCATCGTCTCGTCGTTGTACGGGATGAGCCCGTCCAGCTTCGGGAAGTCGGCCAGGATGTTCAGCGCCTTCTCCCGGCCGCCCTCGGCGACGTCGCTGGCGTTCTTGTAGCGCGGGTCCTCGGGGTCGTTGACCAGGTGCAGCCCGGTGGCGGCGAGCCCGTGCCGCAGCCCCGCCATCAGCTCGATGTCGTCGACCACGTCCGGGCCGCCGATCAGGGCCACGTCCGCCCCGGCCGGCAGCAGGGTGGCCAGGTGCTCGGCCATGTAGACGCCGTGGTTGAAGTTGGGGTAGACGACCGAGGCGTCGACCGGGAAGTGCGGCCGCTCCATGGTGATGACCGGGATGCCCTTCGCCCGCGCGGCCGCGGCCCCGGCCGCGGGCGAGTCGGGCACGATCACCCAGACCACCACCGCGTCGACGCCGGCGTCCACACCGGACTGCACGGCGGCGTCGGTGCTGCCGGGCCAGCCGTCCTCGCGGAAGTCGGCGCAGATCACCCGCAGCTCGATCCCGGACTCGGCCAGCCGGCTCTCCAGGCCGTGCGCGAGCGCGTCCACGGCCGCGTTCGAGCCGTACTGCATGGGGCTGACGTAGAGCGCGCGCACTGGTCCTCCTAGATGTCGAGCAGGTAGCGGTCGAGCTCCCACGGCGTGACCACGTTGTGGTAGCTGTCCCACTCCCGCCGCTTCATGTCCACATAGGACTCGACGAAGTCGGCCGGCAGGGTGGCGGCCACGAGCGGGTCGACGGCGAAGGCGTCGACGGCCTCCAGCAGCGTGCGGGGAACGGCCCGGCTGTCCCCGGTCCGCTGCCAGCCGCTGGTGTCGTCGCGGACCGGATCGCCCGGGTCGAGCTCCTTCTCGATCCCCTCCAGCCCCGCGGCGACCGAGAACGCCGTCGCCAGGTACATGTTCGCGGTCATGTCCACGGTCCGGTTCTCCACCGCGGGCCGGTTGTCGGGCAGCCGCAGCATGCAGGACCGGTTGTTCATCCCGTACGCGGCCCAGACCGGGGCCCAGGACACGCTGCCGTCCACCAGCTTCGGCACCAGCCGCTTGTACGAGTTGACCGTCGGGCAGGTCAGCGCGGCCAGGGCCGGCGCGTGCTCCAGCAGCCCGGCCACGAAGTGCCGGGCCAGCGGCTGCCAGGCCCGCTCGTCGCCGCGGCCGGCGACGAACAGGTTCTCGCCGGTCTCCAGCGACTCGATGCTCATGTTCATGTGGGCGCCGGAACCCCAGGCGGCGGCGTCCGGCTTGGGCATGAACGTGACGACGGCGCCGGCCTTGTCGGCCACCTGCCGCAGCAGCAGCCGCAGGAACGTCAGCCGGTCGCACATCGCCAGCGCGTCCGCGTGCGCGAAGTCCAGCTCGTACTGCCCCTCGCCGCCCTCGTGGTCGAGGCTGAACAGCCCCATCCCGGCGGTCTCCATGTGCCCGACCACCTCGGAGAGGAAGTCGAGCGAGTCCAGCGCCGCCTGCACGTCGTAGGCCGGGGTGGGGTAGAGCCGGGACGACGCGGCCAGCGGCACCAGGTCCGGCAGCGCGTCCTTGCGGTAGACGTAGAACTCGGTCTCGACGCCGAGGTTGACCCGGTAGCCGAGGTCGGCCGCCCGGTCCAGCACGGACTTGAGGATCGAGCGCGGGCAGCAGGAGAACGGTTCCCGGCCGCCGTAGATGAGGTCGGCGTTGAAGAACGCCACCCGCGGCTCCCACGGCAGCACCCGCATCGTGCTGACGTCCGGGACGGCGACGCACTCGTCCTCGCTGGGGTTCATCCGGCCCAGGTCGCCGATGCCGCGCGGGGTGTAGCGCTCGGAGCCGGCCAGCATCCCGGGCAGCCCGGCGATCGGCACCAGCTTGCTCTTCGGCCGGCCGGTGACGTCGACCCAGGCGCCGAGGGCGAACTCGACCCCGGCGGCGCTGAGCTCGGCGGCCAGCGCGGCGTGGTCGGAGTCCGGGTCGAGCAGCGTGTCCATCGATCTCCTCGG
>DATINN010000694.1:0-2052 GCA_035474175.1 Mycobacteriales bacterium
GGAGTTCCCGGACGATCCGTCCGGGTTGTCGGAGGCGTCCTTGCGGGCCTGCTCCTCGGTCCAGCCGTACTCCCGGGCGGCCGCGAACACGCCCTGCGCGAGCTGGTCCAGCAACTGCCCGACCTCGGGCTTCTTGCGGGACCACTTGGTCTGGATCGTGCTGACGCCGCTCTCGACGTCGGGACTCCCGAGCGCCTCGGCCTCGGCGACCGAGCTGACGGTGATCCCGTCGTACTTGCCCTTCAGCCGGTAGAGCGCCGTGGCCAGCGTCTTCAGCTGACCGGGATCGGTGACGAACCCGTTCCCCATGCGTGCCGTCCCTCCAGCCGATGCTCGGACGATCGGGAGCATACGCCCGACATCTTCTGTATGTCCAAAGGATCCGAATTGGCCGGTGTTCCCGGAGTGCGTGCACCGAGGGCGAGAGGGCAGGATGGCGGGCAACCGCCCCACCGGAGAGGAAAGCATGCTCGAACTCGACGGCCTGACCAAGCGCTACGGCGACACGGTCGCCCTGAGCAACCTGTCCTTCTCCGTCCGTCCCGGAGAGGTGTTCGGGTTCGTCGGCGCCAACGGTGCCGGCAAGACGACGGCGATGCGGATCATGCTGGGCGTGCTCGCGGCCGACGCGGGCGAGGTGCGCTGGCAGGGGCGCCCGGTGACCTTCGAGACCCGGCGCCGCTTCGGCTACATGCCGGAGGAGCGCGGTCTCTACCCGAAGATGCGGGTGTCCGAGCACCTGATCTACCTGGCCCGGCTGCACGGCCTGGACGCACCGGCGGCCGCGCGGTCCGCCGACGAGCTGACCGAGCGACTCGGTGTCGCCGAGCGCCGTGACGACGCCGTCGAGAAGCTTTCCCTCGGCAACCAGCAGCGGGTGCAGCTGGCGGCCGCGCTCGTGCACGGGCCGGAGGTGCTGGTGCTGGACGAGCCGTTTTCCGGGCTGGACCCGGTCGGGGTCGACGCGCTGGCCGGGGTGCTGCTGGAGCGGGCCCGGGCCGGGGTGCCGGTCGTGTTCTCCTCCCATCAGCTCGACCTCGTCGAGCGGCTGTGCGACTCGGTCGGCATCATCAACGGCGGCCGGCTGGTCGCCGCCGGCACCGTCGGCGAGCTGCGGGCCCAGGAGGGCCGCCGGCAGCTGGTGGTCGTGGTGCCGGACGCGCCGGCCGGCTGGGCGGCCGGGCTGCCCGGCGTCACGGTGGTCTCCGAGCGCCGGGGTGAGCTGGCCCTGGAGCTGGCCGAGGGCGTCGACGACCAGCAGGTGCTGGCCGCGGCCGTGCGGGCCGGCCGGGTGGAGCAGTTCAGCTGGCGGCAACCGACCCTGACCGAGCTGTTCCGGGAAGCGGTCTCCGAAGGCGAGCAGGACGGTGCGCCCGCGGCGGGCCCGGTCCGGCAGGGAGTGGTGGCATGAGCAGGGCGGACCGGGGCGCACCCCGCGGCATGGTGCCGCTGGTCGTGCGCCGGGAGATCAGCACCCGGGTGCGCGAGCGCAGCTTCCTCATCTCGACCGCGATCACGTTGCTCATCGTCGCGGCGATCGTCGTGATCCCGGCCATCTTCAACTCCGGCGACGACAAGGTGTCCGTCGGCCTGGTCGGGCAGACCTCGACGGTCCAGCCCGCCCTGGAGCAGGCGGCCACCGTGCAGGACGTGACGGTCAAGGTCACGCCGTACTCGGACGAGGCCGCCGACCGGGCGGCCATCGGCTCCGGCGACCTGGACGCGGCCTTCCTCGGCACCGACCGGGTGCTGGTCAAGTCGGAGCTGTCCGGCAAGACCGAGCAGGTCGTGCAGACCGCCTACCGCCAGGCCGCGGGGGCGGCGCGGATCACCGCGGCCGGTCTCGACGCCGCGGCGGTGTCCCGGGCGCTGAACGTGCCGCCGCTGGCGGTGACCGCGATCGACCCGCCGGACCCGGACGCCGACGCCCGCCGGGGCGCCGCGTTCTTCGGCGTGCTGCTGCTCTACTTCCAGCTCATCGGCTATGGCGTGTGGGTCGCGCTCGGCGTCGTGGAGGAGAAGTCGAGCCGGGTCGTCGAGCTGTTGCTGGCG
>DATINN010000695.1:0-6722 GCA_035474175.1 Mycobacteriales bacterium
ACGGGCTGACGCGGGCCGGGGTCTACACGGCCGGGCGCGGTCCGTTCGGGCCGCGGACGGAGGCGGCGGTGCGGCTGTTCCAGGCCGTGCAGGGTCTCGACAGCGACGGCATCGTCGGCCCGCTCACCTGGGCCGCGCTGCGGGCCGCGGTGCCGGCCTGACCAACCCGCGCGGGGGCCGCGGTCCCCGCGCGGGGCGCCCGGCCGGGGCGTCCGGATGAGGCCGTTCGCGGGCGACATGGGTCGGTCGGGGGTGTCCGACCGGGCAGTGGGTCGGCCCCTTGAGGCAGACCCCGGCCGTGATCGTCCGCGCAGCTCGGTGGCGCGCTCTTCTCCACGCGACCCGAGGAGGTCCCGTGCTCAGCATTCCCGTGTACGACCAGATCGAGGGCATCACCCTCTACGCCGACGACGAGCGCCGCGGGCACTTCTTCTACGTGCCGCGACAGCCGCGGATCGTGGTCGGGCCCAACGGCCGGCCGGAGTTCACGTTCTACCGCTACCAGAACCCGATCGACCGCGGCGGCCCGGAGAAGGGCGGCGGCTACCTGCTGTTCACCACGTCCATGACCGAGGACCAGCAGCTGCTGGACATGAAGGTGCTGCCGAAGCTGCGCGCCGCGGTCGCGGCCGAGGACCCGGCCGACCCCAACCCGCCCCCGGTCACGCTGACGCCGGTCCCGTTCACCGGCGGCACGATCCAGCTGATCTTCGTGACCAGCAACCAGTTCGTGAAGGCGCTGACGCTCGGCCGCCCGTCGCTGATCGGACCGCAGACCGCGTCCGTCGCGGTCGAGCTGACCGAGGACGGCGCCCAGCTGCTCCACGACGGGTTGATGAAGGGCGCCGGTGTCGCGGCCATCGAGTACGACATGACGTACCAGGCCCGGCTGCCCGCGATCGAGGTCCGCGGCCGGATCAGCTCCAGCGAGGTCAAGACCGCGACCATGGGCATGACCGCCGACCACGTCGGGGACACCTCGACCTGGGGCGACAACTCCCACACCGACCACCACCGCACCTCGATCGCCGAGGTGATGGAGAACCAGGGCCTGGTGCACCTGGAGATCCTCAAGGGCGACGTCGACCTGTCCGAGGAGGACGAGAACGCCATCCGCAGCTGGGCCTTCGCCCAGATGGACGCGTTCGTGAAGAAGAACTTCATGACCGGCGGCAGCGTGGAGACGCCCGAGGACCGCAAGGACGCGTGGATGCAGTTCCTCAGCGCCGACGTGAAGAACGACTTCAGCCTCGACGTGACCATGCGCGACGTCATCGCCTACCCGTACAGTCCGAGCGCGCAGATCGGGGCGCAGTTCCTCGGGGTCGACCCGAAGACGGTGGTCTTCGACGTCGACCTGCAGGACGCCCCCTGGTATCGCAACCTCGACGTGCAGACGACCACCTCGCTGGACTGGGACCGCTTCGGCGACGTCGTGCACAGCGTCGTGGCCGACTTCCGCTACGACCAGCCGCGCGCCGACGGCACCCGCTCCGTCGCCGCCACCAGCCTGGTCTTCACCGCCGCGGACAACGCGGCCAAGCACTTCCAGGCGCACGTGGCCGAGGTCGGCCGGGACGACTACACCGTCGACGTCACGGTCAACTACAAGTCCGGGCCGAGCCGGTCGCTGCAGCTGGGCCGGGTCACCACCAACAAGCGGGCGTTCACGGTCGAGGTGCCCAACCCGGGCCTGATCGACGTGGACGTGGCCGTCGACCCCGGCATCTTCGGCGACAAGCTCACCTCGATCGAGACCGAGCTCCGCTACGGCGACCCCGCCCGCAAGGTCGGCGACGTCACCGAGACCGTGGTGCTCAACGCCGCGCAGAGCGTGAAGGCGTACCGGCGCTGGATCTACGCGCCCTTCGACCGGCCGCTGCAGTACCGCACGACGTACGTGATCAAGGACGCGGCCGGGGACGAGCAGCGCTCCACCGGCGACTGGGTCGTGCAGGAGCCGGCGCCGAAGATGTTCCTCACGGTGCACTCGCCGTTCGACGACACGTTCTCGCTGCGGGTGATCCCGTCGGTCGACTGGAGCACGGTCAGCGCCTGCGTGATCGACCTGGAGTACGACGACGACGTCGAGGACCTGCACGAGCAGACCACGTTCAGCTTCACCGCCGAGGGCGGGAACTCCTTCCAGGACTGGCGTTTCCCGCTCCTGGACACCGACCGGCGGGAGTTCCGCTACCGGCAGACGCTGCTGCTGACCAACTCCGGCCGGGAGGCCGGCGACTGGGTGACGGTGTCCACCAACCCGGGCACGCTGGTGGTCGGCAACGCTCCCGGCGGCGTGGTCCAGCTGGAGGTCGACCCGGCCGACACCGGCCTGGGGCTGGACGTGAAGCGGGTCGTCGCCCGGCTCAGCTACACCGACGCCCCGCACCGCGTGGTCCGCGCCGCCACCCTGGTCTTCCGGGACGTGAACCCGCAGACGTGGGCGATCGCCCGGGCCGACCCGACCGTCAACGGCTACCGGTACGACGTCGACTACGTCATGACCGACAACAGCCGCCGGACCCTGCGGGCCCAGACCGGCGAGCTGCCGGCCGGCGGGCTGTCGGACTACCTGGCGCTGCCCGTGCCGCCCGTCGGCCCGTAGCCGTGCTCACCTTCGACCCGCCGTACGAGGTCGTCGACGGCTACACGCTGCTGGGCGACTCCGCGGACCCGCGGCTGTGGTACGCGCTGGCCCCGGTGCCGGCCCTGGCGGTGGACCGGGACGGCCGGCCGGAACTGTCCATTGTGGAATACCTGGGCGGCGGGGCCGGGGCCGACCGGCTGGCCGGCGCGGTGGTCACGCTGACCACGGAGCTGGCGATCCCGGACGACGTGCTGGACCGGCTGGCGGAGCGGCTGGCCGACCGGCTCGGCCCGGCGCGGGTGCCGGCCGGCGCGCGGGTCGTCCCGGCCCGGTACGAGTCCGGCACGGTCGAGCTGATCGTGCTCGGCCGCTCGACGGGGGTCCCCGCCACCGGCACGCCCGGCACGACCCCCGGCACCGCCGGCACCGCCGGCACCGGTACGCCCGGCACCGCAGGGCCCGGCACGACGCCCGGCACGCCCGGCACGCCCGGCACGCCCGGCACCGGCGGCGCTGCTGGCACCGCCGGCACCGCGGGGGGCGGCGCGGGTCCGTTCCGGATCAGCTTTGCCGGGCCGGGGCGGGCCGATCTCGGCGCCGCGAACCGGGCCGGCTTCCAGCTGCTGACCGACGCCGACGCGGCCGCCCTGCTCACCGCCTGCCTGGACACCCCGGACCTGCCGGTGCTGGTGGTCTACCGGCTGCAGCTGGCCGGCCTACGCCCGAGCCTGTCGATCCGGATCGACGCCGACTGGTCCAAGCTCTACGCCACCCTGCACGAGCGGGCCGGCCTCAACGCCTGGTACGTCTCCGCCGACGTCGAGACGATGGTGACCACGGCGCTGGAGGACAACGCCATCACCATCGACCAGACGGTGTACGGCACCGGCCCCGAGGCCCGCGAGGAGGCCGAGAAGGCGCGCAAGGTCCTGCTGGACTGGGTGATCGGCCGGCTGTTCACGCCGCTGGTCGACCCGGCCGCGGCCACCGCGACCGCGATCGGCCAGGTCGTCGACGACACCGTCACCAGCCTGACCCGCACGCTGCACCCGGGCCTGGCCCACCGGCTGCGGGAGGTGTCCGAGGACGAGCTGCGGACGATGTCGGCCCGGATGGACGAGACCGTGGCCGAGCGGCGGGAGCTGGTGCCGCAGGGCACGCTCGGCGGCCTGCTGCAGCAGCTGCGGGTGGACGAGCACGGCGACGTGCGGCCGGAGTGGCCGGCGCTGCGGGCGTCGCTGCTGTCCCAGGTCGAGCTGGCCGGCTTCCCCCGGCTGGAGGTCGCGGTCGGCGTCGAGGACCGGTTCGGCTCCGACGGCGTCGCCGAGGTGGCGGTCGAGCTGGCCCGCGGCGAGGACCTGCTGGACCGGCAGACGCTGCTGTTCCGGGACGCCGCCACCACCCGGCCGTACGTGGTGAACCTGCTCGGGCGGGCAGCCCCGTCGCTGTCGCAGCCCTACCGGTGGCGGGCGGACGTGCGCTTCGACCCGGCCGGCCCGCTCGGCGCGGCCCCGCCGGTGCACCTGGACTGGCGGGACGCGGCCACCACACAGCTGTTCGTCGAGCCGCGGGAGGCGTACCAGGTGCCGGAGGTGACGGTGGCCGCGGCGCCGACGTTCTCCTGGGACCAGTTCCCGGCCGTGGAGGTCGACCTGCGCCACGGCGACCGGCACGCCCGGCTGACCCTGGACCCGGACCACCAAGAGGGCAGCTGGCGGTTCCGGGCCGACGCCGGACCCCCGGCCCCGTACGGGTACGCGACCACCTACCACCGCCCCGACGGCGCCGGCGGCCCGATCAGCGTGCCGGAGCGGGAGACGGTCGACACGCTGCTCACCGTCCCCGACCCGCTGCCGCGCAAGCGCCGGCTCAACGTCTTCACCAGCCTGCCCTGGGAGCGGATCGGCACCGCCTTCCTGGAGGTCAGGTACGACGACGACGGCAACGGCATCCACAGCGACGAGCAGATCGACCTGTCCGCGGCCACCCCGTTCCTGCGCCGGGACCTGCCGGTCGCCGCGGGCGGCCCGGCCACCGTGGCGTACCGGCTGACCGTGCTGTTCACCGACGGGAAGCTGCTGGAGGGCAGCTGGCGCAGCACGGACGACGACCGGCTGGTGCTCGACCAGCGCACCGTCGACAACCGGGTCGTGTCCGTCCGGGTGGTCGGCGGGCCGCTGGCCGACCGGCACCTGCGCGACGTGCGGCTGAAGCTGGAGGTGGCCGACCCGGTCACCGGCGCCGTCCGGGCCGGCACCGAGCTGGTCGTCAAGGACGAGACGGCACCGCCGCCCTGGGAGTACCTGGCCGGCGACCCGCCGGCCCGCGGCGTCCGCTACCGGGCCGTGTTCACCGACGACCACGGGTTCCCCACCACCACCCCGTGGGCGACGAGCACGAGCGGCCTGCTGGTCGTCTCGCTGCGCGCCCGCTCGGTGTCGGGCTAGGAGGCGGCGATGCTCAGCTTCGAGGGGCCGGCCTGGTCCGTGGACGGCATCCCGGTCTACGGCGACCACCAGCTGCGCACGCAGTTCTACTGCGGCGCGCCCGACCCGGCGATCGCGGTCAGCGGCGGCCGGCCGATGTTCGACCTGCTGACCTACCTGGTCGACCTGAAGCAGTCGCCGCTCGGCGGCACCCGGATCCCGGACCAGCTCGGCGCCGGCTTCCTCACGCTGGGCGTGGAGTGCGCGCCGACCGCGACCCAGAGGGCCGCGATCGTCACCGCCATCGCCGGCCGGACCGGGCTGGCCCCGGCCGAGATCTCGCTGCTGCCCGTCCCCTACCACCGGGGCGGGGTGCAGGTGATCGCGCTGGACGCGATGACGGCCCCGTCCGGCGCCCCGATGGACCCGGCGCACCCCACCGACGGGCGGCCGACGTTCGTGGAGTCGGTGCTGGGCTCGGCCACCCCCAACTTCGGCGGCGACCTGCGCTCGATCTTCTCCCTGGCCCTCAGCCAGGACGGCGTCACCTTCCTGCGCTCCCTGTACGAGCAGGGCGCCGCCCCGGTCGGGATCGTGTACGACCTGTGGCTGTGGGGCCTGCGGCCCTCGGTGCAGGCCCGGGTGACCGCGGACGTGGCGACGATCTACACCCACTTCGGCGGCGGCCTGAGCGCCGGCTGCGGCTACTTCCGGGCCGAGATCGACGCCGCCCTGGACCGGCTGGAGCAGGACGGCACGATCAAGGTCGAGCTGACCAGCCAGGCCACCGGGGACGAGGCCGACAAGGCCAAGGAACTGGCGATGTCGCTGTTCAAGGACTCGATCGTCCAGCAGCTGTTCCGCCCGACCGCGCCGGCGGCCCCGCCGGCGCTCCTCCCCGGGCAGCCGAAGGCGCAGACCGCCCTGGTCAACCTGACGCTGGAGGTGAAGCGGACCGACGAGCTGCGCACCGTGACGTACGACTTCAGCGAGCGGGCGCCGGAGGAGCGCCGGCACGCGCCCCAGGCGTTCCTGCCGGCGCTGCTGACCGAGCAGCAGCTGGCCGGCGCGACCCACCTGGTCGACCTGGGCGGGCGGTTCTTCGACACGCTCGAGGTGCTGGTGACCGGGCCGGCGCCGGCCGACTTCGCCGACCTCGGCATCCGCCAGGTCACCGCGACGATCGACTACGGCGGCCGGCGCGAGCCGCTGCTGTTCCGGGCCGACTCGACCGGGGACAAGGTGTTCGCCGCGACCCGGGGCGGCCGCCCCAGCCTCGACTACGCCCTGGACGTCGCGTACGACCTGGACCGGGGCGGCGCCGTCAGCGGCGACTCGTTCCGGTACGAGCTGCCGACCCGGCGCGAGGTCAGCCGGGCCGTCCTGCTCAACCCGGGCGCGGACTTCGGCTTCCTCGACGTGGAGCTGGAAGCGGGCCGGCTGCCCGACGGGCTGGCCGAGCTGGAGGTCGCGCTGTCGTACGGGGCGGACGACGGCTTCCGCACCACGAGCACGTTCCAGCTGGACGGGACCGGCGCGGGGGCCAGTACCGCGGGCAACCCGCACTGGCGGGTGCGCACCCGCGAGGTCGACCTCGCGCCCTACCAGGTCGCGTGCACCTGGCACTTCGCCGACGGGACCAGCTGGGCCCAGCCGCCCTACGAGACCACGCAACGGCTGCTGGAGCCGGCCGATCCGTTCGGGCA
>DATINN010000696.1:0-3096 GCA_035474175.1 Mycobacteriales bacterium
GCGGTACTTGGCGTGCGAGCCCCTCTGACCCACGAGCACGAAGCCGTGCCGGACCAGGACCTTCGCGACGTCGTCGGAGGACGGTCGCTTAGGCACTCTTGAGAGTGAGGCTGTCGACGTGCGCGTGCTCCACAGAAGGGATGTCGCCGTCGACGGCGTCCTCGAAGTAGAGCTCCAGCGCCTCGCGGAGGTTGTCGATGGCGTCCTGCTCGGTGTCGCCCTCGCTGGCCACGTTCACATCCAGGCAGCGGGCCACGAATCCGTCGTCCTCCTGGTAGACGACGTAGCTCAGCCTGCGCTCCGGGGTCGCCATGACGGGCTCCTTCCCTCCGACGAGGAGGTTACCGGCTCCGGCCCGGCACCGGCTCCCTGCTCAGGCCCTGTGGAGAACGGCGACCAGGTCGGTGAGGGCGGCGGCGGAGTGGCCGGCGACCAGGGTGTCGACGTGCGGGAGGGCGGCGCGCATGCCCGCCGTCTCGGGCTCGAAGCCGTCCTTGCCCTTGTGCGGGTTGACCCAGATGACGGCGTGGGCGAGGCGGCGCAGCCGGGCCGCCTGCTCACCCAGCAGGTCCGCCCCGCCGCGCTCCCAGCCGTCGGAGAAGATCACCACCACCGCACCGCGGGCCGCCCCGCGCTGACCCCACAGGTCCAGGAACGCCCGCAGCGACTCGCCCAGCCGGGTCCCGCCGCTCCAGTCCGGCACGGTCGCGGCGGCCGCCCGCAGCGCCGCCTCCGGGTCCCGCAGCCGCAGCGCGCGGGTGACCCGGGTCAGCCGGGTCCCGACCGTGAACGCCTCGGTCGCCAGCGGCCGGACCCGGACGGCGGCGTGCGCGAACCGCAGCAGCGAGTCCGCGTACGGGCTCATGGAGCCGCTCACGTCGACCAGCAGCACCAGCCGGCGGGGCGTGGTCCGGCGGCGCCGGTGGGCCAGGACGGCCGGCTCGCCGCCGGCCCGCAGCATCGCCCGCAGGGTGCGGGCCGGGTCCAGGCCGGCCCGGCCGCCGGGGCGGTGGCGCATCGAGCGGCGGGTGCCGACGATCGGCGCCAGCAGCGCGATCAGCCGGCGGACCTCGTCCCGCTCGGCCGCCGACAGGTCGGCGACGTCCCGGGTGCGCAGGGTCTCGACCGCGGTGGCGGCGACGCGCTCGACCGCGCCGGTGCCGGTCCCGGGGCCGGGGCCCGTCGGCGCCTCGGCCGGCACCGGGACCTCCTGGACCGGGGCCGGCGGCGGCGACACCAGCCAGGCCGCGAACGCCTCGTCGAAGCGGGGCAGGTCGTCCGGCTCCGAGCACAGCGTCACCCGGGTCGACCAGTACACCTGGACCGGGTCGAGCGGGTCGACGTGCTCCAGGGCGCCGGCCGCGGCGACCAGGCGGGACGCGTCCGCCGCGACCCCGCGCTCCCGCAACATCCGCGCGAGCCCGGTCAACTCCGCAACCGGGTCCACCCCCGCGCTCCCGGTCGGCCCCGCGACCGGGTCCGGCCCCGCGCCCCCGGCCGACCCCGCAACCGGGTCCGGCCCCGCGCTCCCGGCCGGCCCCACGACCGGGTCGGGCCCCGCGCCCCCGGCCGGCCCCGCGACCGGGTCCGGTCGCGGGGAGCCGGTGCGGTCGGCCGGGTCCATCAGGCGCGGGCCAGCAGGCCGGGCAGCACCTCGCGCTCGACCAGCTCCTGGTCCTCGCGATACTTCAGGACCGCGCCGAGCGTCGCCCGCGCCGCCGGGCCGTCCAGCTCGCGCGCGCCGATGATGCCGAGCGCGTCGGCCCAGTCGATCGACTCGGCGATCCCCGGCGGCTTCACCAGCCCGGCCGCGCGCATCTCCCGTACCGCCGCGGCCACCTGCTGGGCCAGGCCCGCGGCCACCGACGGCAGGTGCCGCCGGATGATCTCCACCTCCCGCTCCAGCTCCGGGTGCGCGACCCAGTGGTAGAGGCAGCGGCGCTTGAGCGCGTCGTGCAGCTCCCGGGTCCGGTTGGAGGTGAGCACGACGATCGGCGGCGACTCCGGCCGGATCGTGCCCAGCTCCGGGATCGTGACCGCGTTGTCGGCCAGCACCTCCAGCAGGAACGCCTCGAACTCGTCGTCGGCCCGGTCGATCTCGTCGATGAGCAGCACGGCCGGGCTCTGCTCCAGCGCTCGCAGGATCGGCCGGGCGACGAGGAAGCGCCGGTCGTAGACGCCGGTCTCGTCGCCAGTGCCGCCCTCGGCCGAGCGCAGGTGCAGCAGCTGCCGCGGGAAGTCCCAGTCGTAGAGGGCCTGGCTGGCGTCGATCCCCTCGTAGCAGGACAGCCGCACGAACGTCGCGCCGGTCAGCGCGGCCAGCGCCCGGGCCAGCGCGGTCTTGCCGACCCCGGGGTCGCCCTCCAGCAGCAGCGGCCGCCGCATCCGGATGGCCAGGTACGCGGCGGTCGCGACCCCCTCGTCGGGCAGGTAGCCGACCGCGTCCAGGGCGGCCGCCAGCGCCGGGATGTCGGCGAGCTCGGGCAGCGTCACCCCTCCAGCATCACAGACGGCCGCCGGTCAGACCCGGCGGCTCACGTGCAGCAGGTATTCCTTGCGGTCCAGGGGGTTGGCGTCGGTGCGGGACCGGCTCGGCGGCTCGCCGGTCACCGGCCGGTACGAGTCGAAGGCGGACTCCAGCACGGCCTCGCCCCGGCTCGGCGACGGCAGCGCCCGCTCCAGCTCGTGCAGCCGGGCCGAGGGCACCTCGCCGGTCAGCACCGCCACCGCACCGTCGACAGTGGACGCCAGCGGCACCGCCCGGTGCGCGGCCAGCACCGCCGCCACCGGACCCATCGTGTCGGCCGGGATCTCCAGCCGGAACCGGGCCACCGGCTCCTGCACCCGGGTCCCGGCCCGCCGCAGCGCCGCCATCAGCACCAGCGGGGTCAGCCCGCGGAAGTCGGTGCCGGTGCTGGACATGCTCTTGTCGAACTTCTGGTGGGCGTGGCTCTGCCGCGGCGCGTAGCCGGAGTGGGTCATCGTGACGACGCAGTCGATCACCTGCCAGCCGTACAGGCCCTGGGACAGGGTGGCGCGGACGGTGTCCTCGACCGTGCGGAAGAACGCGAACGGCATCGAGCCGAGCTCCACCTC
>DATINN010000697.1:0-1853 GCA_035474175.1 Mycobacteriales bacterium
AGAGCGCCTGGGCAGTCCGCCCGGTGCTACTCCAGCGCGTCGAGCTGCTGGCGGAACCAGGCCGCCGGCGGCAGCGCCGTCGCGGCCGCGAGCAGCGCCTTCCCGCGCCGCTCCCGCTCCGCCGCCGGCATCGACAGCGCCGCGTGCAGCGCCTCGGCCGTCTCGGTCACGTCGTACGGGTTGACCATGATCGCGTGCGGGCCGAACTCGTCCGCGACCCCGGCGTCGCGGGACAGCACCACCGCGCAGTCCCGCTCGGAGAGCACGACGCCCTCCTTGGCCACCAGGTTCATCCCGTCCCGGACCGGGTTGACCAGCAGCACGTCCGCCAGCCGCAGCGCCGCCAGCGAGGACGGGTAGTCGTTGGCCACCTCCAGCAGCAGCGGGTCCCAGTCGTCGGTGCCGAACTCCTGCTCGATCTCCCGGCCGACCCGCTGCACCGCCGCCGTGTACTCGCGGTATTCCGGCAGGTCGGTCCGGGACGGGTACGCGTACGCGATGTGCACGACCTTCCCGTGCCACTCCGGCCGGCTGCGCAGCAGCTCCCGGTACGCGAACAGGCCCCGGACGATGTTCTTGCTCAGCTCGGTGCGGTCGACCCGGGCGATCACCTTGCGGTCGCCGACCATCCCGCGCAGCTGCGCGTAGCCGTCCTCGACGTCGTCCTCGGCCGCCCGCGCGCGCATCTCGTCCCCGGCCGTGCCGAGCGGGTGCAGCCCGACCTGGACCGTGCGGCCGTCCCACTGCACCGTGCGCGCCGAGCGGTCCACCGTGGCCCCCAGGAGCACGGCGCAGCAGTCCACGAACGCGTCGGCCCAGCGGGCGCAGTGGAAGCCGAGGTGGTCGGCGCCGAGCAGGCCGGTCAGCAGCTCCTCCACCACCGCGCCCGGCAGCATCGCGAACTGCTCCGGCGGCGCCCACGGGGTGTGCGTGAAGTGCGAGATGCGCACGTCGTCGCGCTGCTCCCGCAGCTGCCGCGGCACCAGGTCGAGGTGGTAGTCCTGCACCATCACCGTCGCCCCGGGCGCCGCCTCGGCCGCCAGCGCCTCGGCGAAGGACCGGTTGTAGCGCTCGTACGCGGCCCACAGCCGCCGCCAGCCGGCGTCGAAGACGGGCGTGTTGGCGCTGTCGTAGAGCAGGTGGTGCACGAACCAGATCGTCGAGTTGGCGATCCCGTTGTACGCCCGGGAGAACGTCGAGGGGTCCAGCGGCAGCATCCGCACGTCCAGCCCGCCGGTGTCGTACCCGGCCTCGGCCAGGTGCCCGTCCGGGGCCCGGCGCGCCGCGGCCCGCTCCCGGTCGTTGAGCGCCGCGCACACCCACAGCCCGCCGACCTCGGACAGCGCCGAGACCATGCCGCTGACGAGCCCGCCGCCGCCGCGGACGACCTCCTCCTTGCCGCCCTTCCCGGCCGTGATCGAGACGGGGCCGCGGTTGGCGGCGACGAGCAGGGAGTGGGTGCCGGAGTCAGCCATGCCGTCGCCTTACCCAGCTACCGGTGCGCCCGCACGATCCGGGCGGCCGCCGCGCCGGCCTCCGCCGCCGGCACCGTGACCTGCTCCCGGCTGCCGAGGTCGCGCACGGTGACCGCGCCCCGGGCCCAGTCCTCCGCGCCGACCAGCACCGCCACCAGCGCCCCGGACTTCGCCACCCGGGTCAGCTCCTTGCCCAGCTTGCGCTGCTCCAGCGCCACCGTGGTGCGCAGCCCGGCCGCGCGCAGCCCGGCCGCGACCGTGCGGGCCGGGGCGAAGAGGTCCTCGGCCAGCGGCAGCACGGCCGCGTCGGTCGCGGCGGCCGGCTCCGGCAGCAGCCCGTGCGTCTGCAGGAAGTCCGGCAGCGTCACGTCGCCGACC
>DATINN010000698.1:0-5390 GCA_035474175.1 Mycobacteriales bacterium
AAACCAGACCTTCGACAACTACGTCCCCTTGTCCGAATCGCGCCGGGCCTTCGCCCGCCGCTTGCCCTCGTGCATGGCCTGCACCCGGGCGATCGGGATGTCCCGACCCTCCTCGACCAGCCCGGCGTCGAGCGGCTGCGGCTCCGGCAGCAGGGAGGCCCAGTCCGGCCGGGTGCGCAGCGCCTCGACTGCGGTGCCAACCGTGAAGTCCCCCGGCTGAATTCCGTTCAGCTCGGACCAGTCCACCGGGAAGGACACCGGCGTCCCGGGCCGGATCCGCGGGCTGTACGCGGCCACGACCGTCGCCCCGCCGGCCCGGGTCGAGTCCAGGAAGACCTTGCCCTCGCGCCGCTCCTTGACGAACTCGCTGGTGGCCAGGTCCGGGTCGAGCCGCTCGGCCCGGGCCGCCAGCGCCCGGGTCGCGGCCGCGACGTCCTCGACCGGCGTGCCCGCCGCGACCGGGATGATCACGTGCACGCCCTTGGACCCGCTGGTCTTCACCGCGCCGGCCATCCCGGCGTCGTCCAGGGCCCGCCGGACCAGGTGCGCGGCCGCGGTGACGACCTCGAAGCCGGACCCCTCGGGCGGGTCGAGGTCCATCACCATCGTGATCGGCGAGTCCGGGTCGTCGATCCGGGTCAGCGTCGGGTGATATTCGACCGCCCGCTGGTTGCCGAACCAGAGCAGGGTCCGCTCGTCGTCGCACAGCGCGTACGTCACCTCGCGCTTGGAGCGCTCGGCCCAGACGCCGACCCGCCTGATCCAGTCCGGCGCGTACTTCGGCAGGTTCTTCTGCATGAACGGGTCCTGGCCGGGCCGGACCCGCACCACCGACAGCGGCCGCCCGGCCAGCTCCGGCAGCATCCGGTCCGCCACCGCGGTCAGGTAGTCGGCCAGGTCGCGCTTGGTCGCCCCGGCGCCGTCGAACAGCTCCTCGTCCGGATGCGTGATCTCCACCGGGCTCACCCTGTCAGGATGTCCGGATGTTGGACAACCGCTCGATGCCGCCGTCGGCCGTCATCCCCGTCCTGAGCTGTCCGGACGTCGTGGCCGAGAGTGCCTGGCTGCGGGCGGCGTTCGGGTTCCTGGACCGGCTGGCGATCGGCACCCACCGGGTCCAGCTGTCGTACGGGTCGGGCTCGCTGGTGCTGGCGTCGGGCCCGGTCGCGCCGGCCACGGTGATGGTCCGGGTCGAGGACGCCGACGCGCACTGCGCGCACGCCCGCGCGGCCGGGGCCACGATCCTGTCCGAGCCGGCCGACCAGCCGTACGGGGAGCGGCAGTACACGGCGCTGGACCCGGTCGGGCACACCTGGACGTTCTCCCAGACGATCGCCGACGTGGACCCCGCCGCCTGGCTCACCTGATCGCCCCAGCCGGCCAACCCCAGCCCGCTCGCCCAGTGGGCCCGCCCCAGCCGGCTCAGCCGGCTCAGCCGGCTCAGCCGGCGAGCTCGGCGACCGTGCGGACGGTCCGGTCCGGCGGCGTCAGGTGGGCCGGGTATCCGGACCCGTCCCGGTCCAGGTACGCCGTCCGCAGCCCGGCCCGGGCCGCCCCGTCGATGTCCCACGGGTGCACGGCGACCAGGGTCAGCTCCGGCGGCGCGGTCGCGGTCGCCCGCGCGGCGTGCAGGTAGGCCGCCCGGGCCGGCTTCCAGCTCCCGGCGTCCTCCACCGACAGCACCCAGCCGAACTGGTCCCGGATCCCGGCCCGGGTCAGCAGGCCCTCCGCGACGGCGGCGGCGCCGTTGCTCAGGGTCGCCAGCTGGTGCCCGGCCGCGCGCAGCGCCCGTACGCCGTCGACCACGTCCGGGTGCACCGGCAGGCTCTGGAACCCGGCCAGCACGTGCTCGACCGCGCTCTCGTCGCCGCTGACCATCGGCCGCAGCACCCCGCGGGCGACGTCCGCGAACCGGACCAGCCCGCCCGCCGCCGCCACCGCGATCCCGTCCCGCAGCACCGCGGTGAACCACAGCCGGGCGGCGTCCGGCGGCAGCCCGACCTCGGCGAACCGCCGCCCCAGCGGCGCCAGGTCCGACAGCGTCTCGTTGACGTCGAAGACCAGGATCATCGGCGTTGCAGCAGGCCCTTGACGTATCCGGCCTGCCCGGCGTGCTGCAGGTCGTCGGAGATCACGCTGACCAGCCGCACGCCCAGGCTGACCGGCGGGTCGAAGCTGGTGTCCACGATGCGGTCGTAGTCCACGTCGCTCAGCGTCGCGACGTAGTCCTTGGTCCGCGCGTGCACGGCGTCGTGGTAGTCGCGCAGCAGCTCGGCCGAGACCCTGACCTCGGCGACCTGCTCCGCGCTGTGCCCGTAGCCGTGCTCGGACGGCTCGAACGGCAGGCCGAACCGGTCGTACCAGCCCTGGCTGGTCCAGGCCTGCTCGATGCCGGCGGCGGCGCAGATGTGGTCGTCCTGGATCCGGGTCAGGTGCCAGACCAGCCAGCCGATCGTGTTCGCACCCGGCTCGACCCGGGTAGCCAGCTCCTCGTCGGTGAGCCCGTCCAGGGCCCGACCGACCACGCTCTTGATCCGGTCGAACGCGTCCGCGAGAAGATCAGCACTCATCACGCGGGCGACCCTACCCAGTCCCGATCCGGGCCTGCGGCCTTGGGAGATATTTTAGTTGGTTGACTCATACAACCAGATCTACCCTCGGTAATCATGGACCGAGCCGCCTCCGAGGAGCAGCTCGCGACCGCGGTGAGCCAGCTGATGCGGCTCATGCACCCGGTGAAAGCCGCCGCCGCCCGCGAGGCCGGCGGCGGCGTCGGGCACGACCGGTCGGCGATGCTGCTGCTCTTCCCGTTGATGCGCGGGCCGCTGCGCCCGGGCGCGCTGGCCGAGGCCAGCTTCGCCGACCCGTCCACGATCAGCCGGCAGGTGGCCGAGCTGGTCCGGCGCGGGCTGGTCCGGCGCGAGCCCGACCCGTCCGACGGGCGGGCCAGCCTGCTGGCGATCACCGACGCCGGCCGCGACGTGTGCGAGCGGCTGCGCACGCTGCGCCGCGACCTGCTCGCCACCGCCGTCGACGGCTGGACCGACGACGAGCTGGCGACGTTCGCGTCGCTGCTCAACAGGTTCAACGGCGCCCTCGGCGTCGTCTACTGCCCGCCGGTCCTCCGCCCCTTCGTTCCTGGCACCTCCCGTAGCCCCGCAGAGCAGGAGCTCGCATGACCACCCCGGCCACCCGGAGCGCACCGTCGGAAGAGACCGACGGCGGCTTCACCCACCGACAGATCCTCACCATCCTCGTCGGCCTGATGATGGGGATGTTCCTCGCGGCGCTGGACCAGACCGTGGTCTCCACCGCGATCCGGACGATCGCCGACGACCTCGACGGCTTCTCGCTGCAGGCCTGGGCCACCACCGCGTTCCTCATCACCTCCACGATCTCCACCCCGCTCTACGGGAAGCTCTCCGACATCTACGGGCGGAAGCAGTTCTTCCTCTTCGCCATCGCGATCTTCATCATCGGCTCGGCGCTGTGCGGCCTGTCCCGCTCCATGTACGAGCTGGCCGCGTTCCGGGCGATCCAGGGCGTCGGCGCCGGCGGCCTGTTCTCGATGGCGCTGGCGATCATCGGCGACATCGTGCCGCCGCGGCAGCGGGCCCGCTACCAGGGCTACTTCCTCGCCGTGTTCGGCACGTCGAGCGTGCTCGGCCCGGTGCTCGGCGGCCTGTTCGCCGGCGCCGACAGCATCCTGGGCGTCTCCGGCTGGCGCTGGATCTTCTACCTCAACGTGCCGATCGGGCTGGCCGCGCTGGTCGTGGTCCAGCGGGTGCTGCACATCCCGCACCGCCGCACCGACCACCGCATCGACTGGCCCGGCGCGGTCGCGCTGATCATCGGGCTGGTTCCGCTGCTGACGGTGGCCGAGCAGGGCCGCACCTGGGGCTGGGCCTCCGGGCGCTCGCTGCTCTGCTACGGCCTCGGCGCGCTCGGGCTGATCCTGTTCTACCTGGCCGAGCGGGCGTACAAGGACGACGCGCTGCTGCCGCTGCGGCTCTTCCGCGGGCGGACGTTCGCGATCGCCAGCATCAGCAGCACGATCATCGGTATGGGCATGTTCGGCGCCATCCTGGTGCTGCCGCTCTACCTGCAGATCGTGAAGGGCTACTCGCCGACGCTGGCCGGCCTGGCCACGATCCCGCTGGTGGCCGGCATCATGGCCGGGTCGATCATCTCCGGCCAGGCCATCTCCCGGACCGGGCGCTACCGGATCTTCCCGATCATCGGCACCGCGCTCATGGTCGTCGGGCTGCTGCTGTTCTCGCTGATCGGCGCGGACACCCCGCTCTGGCAGACCTGCCTGATCATGCCCATCGTCGGCCTCGGCCTCGGTGGCAACATGCAGCCGATCATCCTGGCCACCCAGAACGCGGTCTCGCCGCGGGAGATCGGCGTGGCCACGTCCTCGGTGACGTTCTTCCGGCAGATGGGCGGCACGCTCGGCACCGCAGTCTTCCTCTCGGTGCTGCTCACCAACCTGCCCGGCAAGATCGCGGAGGCGTTCGGCAAGGTCCAGGGCACGCCGGAGTTCCGGGCCGCGCTGGCCGCGCACCCGGACCAGGCCGCGACCCTGCAGGGCGCGACCAGCGGCAACGCCGACCTCAACGACACCTCGTTCATCTCCCGGCTCGACTCGGTGATCGCCCACCCGTTCAAGGTCGGCTTCTCCGACTCGATGAGCATCGTGTTCCTGCTCGGTACGGCGATCATGGTCATCGGGCTGATCGTGGTGTTCTTCCTGCCCGAGGTGGCGCTGTCGGACCGGTCGGCGGCGCAGGCCCGGGCGGCCGAGGACGCGAAGGGCGAGGGCGGCGCGGTCCCGGACGGGACCGCGGACGGGGCCGTCGACGGGGCGGTCGCGGCCGGGGTGCCGGCCGGCGGGGCCGTCGCGGCCGACCTGCACGGCGACGGCCGCGCACTCCTGTCCACCGGCGACGCCGCCGCCTCGAACGGCGCCGCGCCCGACGCCACCACCCCGAACGGCGCCGCGCACGACGGCGCCGCGCACGACGGCGCTGTCCCGAACGGCGCCGCGCCCGGCGGCGCTGCCCCGAACGGGGCGGCCCACGACGGGGCGGCTCCGAACGGGGTCGCCGCCTCGAACGGCGCGGCGCCCGACGGGGCGGCGGACGAGGGTGGTGTGCGGGTCGACCCGGACGCCGACGTGCGGGGGCGGCTCAACGCCGAGGGCCGCCCGGACGAGCTCCGGGTCCCGGTCGACGGCCACGCCGACGCCCACGGCCGGCACGAGGCCGACGGTGCCGCCAACGACGCAAGCCTCGCAACCCTGGCCTGCTTTAGTATTTTCTGAACCGCACCGGAAATCTTTGTTGGCTTCACGCTACCAAAGGTGCGTATTTGTCGAGCACACCCAG
>DATINN010000699.1:0-1566 GCA_035474175.1 Mycobacteriales bacterium
CAGCAGGACGCCCACGACATCGACGAGCCCGTGCCCCGCGACGCGGCGGACGACGACCTTGTGCCCCACCGGACCGCCCGCCGCCATGAGCGGCATACTAGGGCGAGTCAGACCACCATCTGGCGGCGCGGATCGACGCCCCGACGTATGACCCGGCCATTGCGAAGCAGCGAGAGAGGACCGCGCCCGTGACGTACGTTATCGCCGAGCCCTGTGTGGATCTGCTCGACAAGGCGTGCATCGAGGAGTGCCCGGTCGACTGCATCTACGAGGGCAAGCGGATGCTCTACATCCACCCCGACGAGTGCGTCGACTGCGGTGCCTGCGAGCCGGTCTGCCCGGTCGAGGCCATCTTCTACGAGGACGACGTCCCGGAGAAGTGGAAGGACTACTACCAGGCCAACGTCGACTTCTTCGAGGACCTGGGCTCGCCCGGCGGCGCCGCGAAGATGGGCAAGATCGACAAGGACCACCCGCTGGTGGCGGCGCTGCCGCCGCAGGAGGCCGAGCACTGACCGGTTGGTCCGGGGTCCTGCCCGACTTCCCGTGGGACGTGCTGGCGCCGCACAAGACGGTGGCGTCCGGGCACCCGGGCGGTCTGGTCGACCTGTCCATCGGCACGCCCGTCGACCCGACCCCGGCCGTGGTCCGGGACGCGCTGGCGGCCGGGTCGGACGCGCCCGGCTACCCGCTGACCGCCGGCACTCCCCGGCTGCGGGCGGCCGCGGCCGGCTGGCTGCGCCGGGTGCACGGCGTGACCGGGCTGGCGGACGAGGCCGTGCTGCCCACGATCGGCTCCAAGGAGCTGGTCGGGCTGCTGCCGATGCTGCTGCGGCTGGGCCCGGGGGACCGGGTGGTGCTGCCCGAGGTGTGCTACCCGACGTACGAGGTCGGGGTCCGGATCGCCGGGGCGTCGGCGCTCCGGTCGGACTCGACCGTCGGCGTCGGGCCCGGCCCGGTGAAGCTGATCTGGGTCAACTCGCCGGCCAACCCGTCCGGGCGGGTGCTGCCGGCCGGGCACCTGCGCAAGGTGGTCGACTGGGCCCGGGAGCGCGGCGCGGTCGTGGCCAGCGACGAGTGCTACCTGGACTTCGGCTGGGAGGGCGAGGCGCCGGTCTCGCTGCTGCACCCCTCGGTCACCGGGGGCGACCACACCGGCGTGCTGGCCGTGCACTCGCTGTCCAAGCGGACCAACCTGGCCGGCTACCGGGCCGGCTTCGTCGCGGGTGACCCGGCGCTGGTCGCCGGCCTGCTGGAGATCCGCAAGCACGCCGGGCTGATCGTGCCCCGGCCGGTGCAGGACGCGGCCGCGGCCGCGTACGACGACGACGCGCACGTGGCCGAGCAGCGCGCCCGGTACGCGGGGCGGCGCGAGCTGCTCCGGCCGGCGCTGGAGAAGGCCGGCTACACCGTCGAGCACTCCGAGGCCGGGCTCTACCTGTGGGCGACCCGGGGCCGGGACTGCTGGGACGAGGTCGCGGAGCTGGCCCGGCTCGGGATCCTGGTCGCGCCGGGCACGTTCTACGGGCCGGCCGGGGCGCGGCACGTGCGGGTCGGGCTCACCGC
>DATINN010000700.1:0-3217 GCA_035474175.1 Mycobacteriales bacterium
CGCGGTCGAGGCCCGGCTGCCCCGGCCGGCGGTCGAGGTGCACGTGCTCGTCCCGTACGAGCGCGGCGACCTGGTCTCGCGGGTGCACTCCACCGGCGAGGTGCTGACCGAGGAGCACACCGGCGACGGCACGCTGCTGGCGGCGCGGGTGTCGGGCGACCTGGCCGGCGCGCTGTCGGCGTACGCGGTCGCTCCGGGGTGACGGCCCGCCCGCGGCTGCTGCTCGCGGCGCTGGTCGTGTTCGTCCTGATCACCGTCGACGTGCTGCTCGGCGGTCCGTTGACCCACCTGGACCACGCCGTCTCCGACTGGGCCCGCTCGACCGGGCTGCCCGGGCCGGGCTGGACCCGGCCGGGACAGGAGACCGCCGACCAGCTGGTCAACTTCGGCGACCGCGAGGTCGTGGGGCTGATCGTGCTGGTGGCGATCCTGTGGATCTGCGTCCGGGCCCGCACGGTCGGGCCGCTGGTCCGGCTGGTCGTCATGAGCGGGGTCGCGTCCGCGGTCGTGCTGGGGCTCAAGTACGGCATCGGGCGGCACGCGCCGTCCGGGGTGCACGGGCCGGAGGCGTTCCGGTCGTACCCGTCCGGGCACACCGCGACCGCCGTCGTCCTCTGGGGCCTGCTCTCCGCGGTGGTCGCCGAGTATCCCGACTTCGCCGTCTCCCGCCGGGTCGCCTGGCTGCTGAGCTGGGCCGGCCCGGTCGCGGTGATGATCGGGATGACGCTGCGCGACTACCACTGGACGACCGACCTGGTCGCCGCGGCCGCGCTCGGCGTGGTCCTGCTGCAGGCGGAAAGACTGGCGTTGGCACACTGGCGGCGTGCGCGACGGGGCTCGGCGACTGGTCCTCCTGCTGCCCGTGGTCGGCGTGCTGCTGCTGTGCACCCCGGCGTGGGCCGCTGACGCGCGGACGCTGTGCACGATCCGGGACTCCCGGATCCCCGAGTCCAGCGGGCTGGCCGCCTCGGCCGACCGGCTCTGGACCGTCAACGACGGCGGCGACCGGCTGCAGGTCTTCGAGCTGGACCGGACCTGCGCGGTCCGGCGGGTCATCACCGACCCCATCGACCCGTACGACGTGGAGGACCTGGCCCGGGCCGCGGACGGCACGCTGTGGCTGGCCGACACCGGCGACAACGCGCTGAACCGGTCGACGGTCGCGCTGGAGCGGGTCCGGCCGGACGGGTCGGCGACGCTGTTCCGGCTGACGTACCCGGACGGGCCGCACGACGCCGAGGCGCTGCTGCTGATGCCGTCCGGGGAGATCTTCATCGCGACCAAGGAGCCGCTGGCCGCGAACGTCTACACGCCGGTGGGTCCGCTGTCGGCGTCCCGGCCGACCGCGCTGCGCCGGGTCGCGTCGATCGGGCTGCTGCCGACCGGGACAGCCGGGGGACCGGTCGGCACGGCCGGGCAGGTGGTGGTGACCGGGGGAGCGGTGTCGCCGGACGGGCGGTCGGTGGCGCTGCGGACCTACACCGACGCGTACGTGTGGGCGGTGCCGTCCGGGGACGTGGTGGCGGCGCTCAAGTCCGGGGACCGCGCCCGGGTCGCGCTGCCGCCGACCGCCCAGGGCGAGGGTCTCGCCTTCGCCTCCGACGGGCGGTCCCTGCTGACCAGCACCGAGAAGCTGCCGGGTCCGGTGCAGGTGATCCCGCTGGGCTCGGCCGCGGTCCCGGCTCCGGCGCCGACGCGGGCCGTGGCCGACGATCCGGAGCCCTCGTCCGGGCCGGAGGTCGGCGACCTCCTCCGCACGCTGGTCCTGCCGATCGGCGTCGTCGTGCTCCTCGGCGCCGCCCTCTCCTTCGCCCTCACCCACCGCCGCTGATCCGCGCCGCTCCCGCTCCCAATCCGGCCGTCCCGGGGCGACTCACATTCCGGCGGCGGGCGCACCTCGGAATGTGAGTCGCTTCTGCCGTTGCCGCTCCGGGTCGATCCGGAGCAGCGGCGGGATCAGACCTTGCGCAGGACGGTGACGACGCGGCCCAGGACGGTCGCCTCGTCACCGGGGATCGGCGCGTACGCCGGGTTGTGCGGGAGCAACCACACGTGCCCGTCGCGCCGGCGGTAGGTCTTGACCGTCGCCTCGCCGTCGATCATCGCCGCCACGATGTCGCCGTTGTCGGCGACCGGCTGCTGGCGCACCACGACCCAGTCGCCATCCGCGATCGCCGCGTCGATCATCGAGTCGCCGACGACCCGCAGCAGGAACAGCGTCCCCTCGCCGACCAGCTCACGCGGCAGCGGGAACACGTCCTCCACGTATTGCTCGGCCAGCACCGGCCCACCGGCGGCGATCCGCCCGACCACCGGCACGTACGTCGGGGCGGGGTGGGCGAACCGCTCCGCCTCCTCGTCCGCCGCCCGCGCGGCCACGCTCGCCGCGGTCTCCGGCGGCCGCACGTCGACCGCGCGCGGCCGGTTGGGGTCGCGCCGGATGAAGCCCTTGCGCTCCAGCGTGCTCAGCTGGTGGGCCACGCTGGAGGTCGAGGTGAGCCCGACCGCCGTGCCGATCTCCCGGACGCTCGGCGGGTAGCCCTGCTTCTCGACGGCCTCGCGGATCACCTCGAGGATGCGCCGCTGCCGCTGGGTGAGGCCGGCCGCGTCGACCATGCCGTCCGGGAAGTCGCGCACCACCGCCGGCTCCGGAGTGCCCGCCGGGACCTCCTCCGCGGCCGCCCGTGCTCGCCCGCCCGCACGTCCTCTGCCGCCCGACCCTGCCGCCATGACCTCTCCTCCTCGCCGCGCCCGGCTTCGCGACCGCCGGGCCCGGCGACCGCCGGACCCGCTCTGTCGTTCGTGATCGTCAAGTTAGCGACCGGGACCGACAGTTCTCAAACATCTGTTCGAACGACACGCCGACAACTCTCGATTCTGTCGTACCCCCGGTGTACAAAGTCGCACAGAGGTTCGATCGAACCTGTGTTCGAGGAGGGATCCGCGATGACCGTCGCTCCGGAGCTGCCGCCGGTGTTCGTGACCCGCCGCCTGCGGGCGGTGGCGGTCGACCACCCGCCGGTCGCGCTGGTCGAGCCGCGTCCGCGCCGGCAGCTGGTCCTGGTCCCCGATTTCCAGGCCGCCGAGCCGGGGACCGGCCGGGAGCACCGCCCGGCCGGTCCCGTCCCGTTGCGTCCGGTGGGCGTGCGCGTGATCCGCCCGGCCGGCGGGGGCCTGCGCCTGACCCGGCGCGGCCGCCTGCTCGCCTCGTCCGCCA
>DATINN010000701.1:0-6309 GCA_035474175.1 Mycobacteriales bacterium
GAACCGGCGGGCCGACGACGGCCTGTTCGACGCCGGCTCCCCCGGGCGGCCCGCGCCCGAGGACGACAGCCGCGGCTACCTGCGCCCGGTCCGGGTCGAGGTCGTGGACGACGACCTCTACCGCCTGTTCGACCCGGCCAAGTCCCCGCGCAGCAGCAGCGGCCGCTGATGGTCCGGCTGCTCAAGCTGGTGTCCTGGCTGGTCCACTGGGCCACCAGGACGCCCCGCCGGGTGATCGGCGTGCTCGCGATCCCGGCCCTGGTCGCGATCGCGCTCGCGGCCGGGCCGATGCGGGACCGCCCGGCGACCGGGTCGGGTGACGGGCTGGCGGCCGGGCCCACCGCGTCCGCGTCGCCGACCCGGACCGGCCCGCGCCCGACGGTGCTGCCCGGCACCACCGGCCCGGCCCGCCCGGCGCCGCCGCCGGTGCCGGTGTTCCGGCTGACCCAGGACCAGTCGGCCGCGGCGACCGGCTACGTCGTCGCGGCCGGCAGCCACGACGCCCGCCCCGGCGCCGACACGTCGTTCCTGGACTCCTACGAGCGCACCCGGCCGTACGTCACCGACGCCCTCTACCGGGAGGTCACGGCCGACTCCCGGCGCGGCGACTACGAGTGGGCGCAGTGGCTGGCCGGCAAGGCCACCGTCACCGTGCGGGTGCTGCGGACCGGCGTGCCGGACGGGGCGCCGGCCCCGACCGCGGGCACCGCGTACGTCCGGGTGGTGTTCACCCAGACCGTGCGGCCGACGGCCGGCGCGGGCGGGCCGACGGTGACCACGAGCGCGCTCAACCTGCTGGTCAGCCGGTCCGCGGACGGTCGCTGGCTGGTCTCCCGGCTGCTGGCGGACGTGTGAGCGCGCCGAGCCGGCTGCAGAGCCGGGCCGAGGCCGCGGGGGCGACCCGGGCCGGCGGCCGCCCGCGGATGCATCGGGGGCTGCTGGCCCTGCTGCTGACCGCGCCGCTGACGGTGCCGGTCGCGCTCATCCTGGTGGCCGCGTTCCTGATCAGCGCGCTGGCCGGCGGGGGCGGCGTGACCTCCTCCGACGTGCCCGCGACGGGCGTGATCGGCGGCACCCTCAAGGGTGGCGTGCCGGTCCCGGCGGACGTGCTGGCGCTGATCGAGCCGTCGGTGGCGGCGACGGGCAACCAGTACCTGACCGAGAGCGTGCTGGCGGCCCAGCTCTACCAGGAGTCCGGCTTCAACCCCAACGCCGTGTCCCCGGTCGGCGCGCAGGGCATCGCCCAGTTCATGCCGGCGACCTGGGCCGCGCACGGGCGGGACGAGAACGGCGACGGCCGGGCCGACCCCTTCGACATCGCCGACGCGATCCCGGCCGCGGCCCGGTACGACGCCGCCATCGCCGAGCAGGTCGCGTCGGTGCCGGGCGACCGGGTCGCGAACATGCTGGCGGCGTACAACGCCGGGCCGGGCGCGGTGCTCAAGTACGGCGGGGTGCCGCCGTTCGCCGAGACCCAGGGCTACGTGCAGCGCATCGAGGACCTGGCCTCGGAGTGGTCGGTCAACCCAGGGCTGGTCGGCGGGGGCGTCGGGCCGATCCCGGCGCCGGAGCCGGGTCAGGTCGAGCTGACCGGCAACGCGATCATCGACACCGCGATGTCGTGGGCGGTGGCCCAGATCGGCTCCTGGTACCAGTGGGGCGGCACCTGCAAGGACCCGTTCGGCTCGGTCATGGGTCGCTGCGACTGCTCGTCGCTGATGCAGCAGGCGTACGCGCACGCCGGGGTCTCGCTCCCCCGCGTCGCCGCCGACCAGGCCCACGCCGGGGTCGAGGTGCCCAACCCGGCCGACATCCAGCCCGGCGACCTCATCACGATCCCCGGCGCGGACGGGACGCCCACTCACGCCGGCCACGTCGGCATGTACGTGGGGCACGGCATGGTGGTGGAGGCGCCGTACACCGGGGTGCAGGTCCGGCTGACGCCCGCCCGCACCTACACCGACATCATCTCGATCCGCCGGATCGTCACCGGCTAGACCGGCGGGGTCTCCGGGGTCCGGGGCAGGTTTTCCGCGACGCCGGTGGCCCGGACCGGCGGCATGCCCGAGCGGCGCGCGGCCAGCCAGCCCAGCAGCACCCCGAGCGCGATCACGATCGCGCCACCGGTGCCCAGCTGCCCGCCGCGGCTGTCCCGCGCGGACCGCACGGCGTCGCGCATCGACCCGGCCACGCCCATGTGTCCTCCTCGAAGCTGTCCGACTGGTGCGAATTACTACCCGACCTCCGTACGGTTTCACCCGCTTTCCCGGTCGTTTCCGGGAAAAAGCATGGGGTAGCACAGGACGCAGATCACAGTCTCTGAGGAGGACTCGGTGGCTCTCTCCCCTGCGGCCGGCTCCCCGGCCTCCGGCTCCGCATCCGTGCGCAGCCTGATCCCGGCCCGCATCGACCGGATGTCCTGGGCGCCGTTCCATACCCGGATGGTGCTGGCGCTCGGCGTCGCCTGGGTGCTCGACGGCCTGGAGATCACGATCGTCAGCGCCCTGGGCGCCATCCTCAGCGACAAGGACACCCTCAATCTGAGCTCGGGCGCGGTCGGCCTCATCGCCACCGTCTACCTGCTCGGCGAGGTCTTCGGCGCGCTGTTCTTCGGCAAGCTCTCGGACATGCTCGGCCGCAAGAACCTGTTCATCGTCACCCTCGGGGTCTACCTGGTCGGCAACGCGATGACGGCGCTGACCTGGAACAACAGCACCCTGGCGATCGCCTTCCTCTACCTGACCCGGTTCATCGCCGGCGCCGGCATCGGCGGTGAGTACGCGGCGATCAACTCGGCCATCGACGAGATGATGCCGGCCCGCTACCGCGGCCGCGTCGACATCGCGGTCAACGGGACGTACTGGGGCGGTGCCATCCTCGGCACGCTGATCCAGCTGCTGCTGCTCAACACGCTCGACCACGGGCTGGCCTGGCGGCTCGGCTTCCTGGTCGGCCCGGCGCTCGGCCTGTGCATCTGGAACCTGCGCCGGCACCTGCCGGAGAGCCCGCGCTGGCTGATCATCCACGGGCGCGAGGAGGAGGCCGAGCGCAACATCGCGATCATCGAGGACGAGGTGCGGCGGTCCGGCCAGGAGCTGGCCGACGTGCCGGACGACAAGGCGATCGAGATCCACCCGCAGCCGCCGATCAGCTTCCTGCACCTGGCCAAGGTGCTGTTCCAGAGCCACCGCAACCGGACGATCCTCGGCGCGACCCTGATGATCACGCAGTCGTTCCTCTACAACGCGATCTTCTTCACGTACACGCTGGTGCTGACGAAGGTGTACGGGATCGACGAGTCGTGGGCGCCGGCGTTCCTGATCGCGTTCGCGGTCGGCAACCTGGTCGGGCCGCTGACGCTGGGGCACCTGTTCGACACGATCGGGCGGCGGAAGATGATCGCCGGGACCTACCTGCTGTCCGGGGTCCTGCTGGCGATCTCGGCCGCGCTGTTCCAGGCCGGGCTGCTCAACGCGTACACGCAGACGCTGTGCTGGTGCATCATCTTCTTCTTCGCCTCCTGCGGGGCCAGCGCGGCCTACCTGACCGTGAGCGAGATCTTCCCGATGGAGATCCGGGCCCAGGCGATCGCGCTGTTCTTCGCGATCGCGCAGTGCTTCGGGGCGTTCGGGCCGTGGTTCTACGGTCAGCTCATCGGCGACGGGACCAACCACGGCGCGCTGACGTTCGGCTACCTGATCGGGGCAGCCGTCATGATCATCGGTGGGCTGGTCGAGGCGAAACTCGGCATCGACGCCGAGGGGAAGTCCCTCGAGGACGTGGCGACACCGCTGTCCGCGGTCTCCTCCGCGGCGTGACCCGGGTCCGGTCGGGCGGTCCCTCAGGGCCGCCCGACCGGACCTTTCTCTCGAGACGCGCCGCGCCCGGCGGAATGGGCCGCACGGTCGGCCCGCACGACGGGGCGCCCCGCCGGATGCGTGAGGCTGCGCAGGGTTCCCCCGCATGACCCCGGCGCACGATCCGCACGCGTGAGGCGCCCACACGGTCCGGACGTGAGGGGCGCCCGCGCGGTCCGGGCGTGGGCGGCGGGCGGGGTGCCCTCTGCTGCGAGGCGGGGGTGGGCCGGTGGGGGGCGGGGGTGCTCGGGTTATGGTCGGGCGTGGGCGGTTCGGAGTGGTACCTGACGGTGCCGCCGGGCTGGCGTCCGCTCCCGGCCGCCGGCGCCGGCCGGCTCGCCGACCGCCGGGTGGTGCTGGCGGAGCCGCCGGGCGCGTTCCGGTACGACGTGCGCGCGGTCAGCGAGCCGTACGCGGCCGAGGACGGCGAGGTCTACGTCGACGTCGTCAGCGAGCACGACTGGTACCGCTCCCGTATCCGCAAGGAGCCCGTCCCGACCTCGCCCTACCGGCTCGACCGGGTCTGGGTCGAGCAGGGCGAGCACCTCACGACCGCCCCGGCCGACGCCCAGCCGGCCGGCGTCTTCGAGCGGCTGGTCACCCCGGACGTCCCGCCGGAGCGCCCGCCGCGCCGGGCCGGCGACGTGCCCGACCTGGCCGGCCGCCGGGTCGTGGTGGTGCAGCCCGGGGGTCCGATCCGGCACCGGCGCGCGGTCAGCGAGCCGTACCTGGATCCGGACGGCGACGTCGCGGTGACGATCTGCTCGGAGCACGACTGGTATCGCTGGGTGATCACCCGCGAGCCGCCGCGGGCCGAGCCCTGCCCGCTGTACCTGGTCTGGGTGGAATGACGGCGCGGGGGACGCCGCCCTCCCCCGGATCGCCCTAGACCGCCCGGCGCTTGAGCCGGCGGCGCTCCCGCTCGGACAGCCCGCCCCAGATGCCGAAGCGCTCGTCGTGCTCCAGCGCGTATTCCAGGCACTCGGACCGGACCTCGCACGTCGTGCAGATCCGCTTGGCCTCCCGGGTCGAGCCGCCCTTCTCCGGGAAGAACGCCTCGTGATCGGTCTGCGCGCACAACGCGCGCTCCTGCCACCCCGGTTCCTCGGGCATCCCGAAGGCACCCGGGAAGACTTCCCCCTCGTCGTACATGGCCTCGCTCATCGGGGCCCCTTCCTCACCACTCGACCCACCCCCCGTTCGGTGTCTCCCCGGACGTCCGGGGAATCACACCGGTGTAAGTACACCCGTGTCGCTACCGGACCGTCAAGCTGGGATCTGCTACACGATCATGTTCGGCCGCATCCGTCCCGGATCGCGCGGCGTGTCGGCCGGACACGCCGTTCGCGCGCCCCGAGGGCGTTCACGGTGCGACTCGCGCCGGCCGCGCAGTCTGCCGCACTCCCGCCGCCGTCACCCAACCGGGTCACCCCGCTCCCGGGAGGTACTCCGGCCGAACTCGTACTACTCAAGGTGGTGAATACCGCGCCGAGTAGTACGAACCGGCAGGCACACCGCTCTGTTTGATGCAACCGGCCGTCCACAGCCCAGATCTCCGTCCACAGGTTCGTGATCCGATCTCCCGCGCGCCGTACGAGCCGGGCAGCCTTGACCCATGGACATCGGAACGCTCCTGCGGGACAGGCGGGACAAGGCCGCGCTGACCCAGACGGAGCTGGCGCGGCGGGCGGGCATCTCGCAGTCGACCGTCTCAGCCGTCGAGCGGGGCACCAGGCGGCCCAGCCTCACCCTCATCGGCCGTGTGCTGGCGGCGCTGGGCCTGCAGATCCGCCTCGGCGTCGACGAGCTCGAGGAGCCGGAGGCCGACCTCGACGAGGCCATCGAGCTCATGCGGGCGACGCCGCCGGGTGAGCGGCTCACCGGGTTCCAGTTCGACGGGGCCGAGTTGCTGCGGGTGCTCGCCCCGGCCGAGCCGGTCGTCGAGGGCGCCGCCGGTGCCGTGCTGCATGGCGCGCCGGTGCCGCTGAGCCGGCTCGACATCGCCGTCGACCGGCACCGGCTCGACGCGCTCGCCGAGGTCATCCGGCGCAGCTACGCCGAGCGCTGGAGCGACGTCTGGTCGCGCTGGGGGATGGAGACAGCCAGCCCGCGTGCGCCGGGCCCGATGCGGTGGCGGACCCTCGACGGCGAGTTCCGGGTCCGGCTCGTCGACACGCCGGTGGAGTCGGTGACGGTCCTGGTCGGCGACCTGCCCGTGGCGGTGCGGACGATCCACGAGATCGAGTCGGCCGATCCCCGCGTCGCCCGCGCGCTCGGCCGGGTGCGGGCCGGGCCGGTGCCTCCGGAGGGGTCCCGCGCGCGAACGGCCGGGGCAACAGGTGGACAATGAACCGGTGCGGGTAGTCGTGCTGGCCGGGGGGATCGGCGGGGCCCGGTTCCTCAGCGGCCTGCGGGCCGCGGTCCCCGACGCCGAGATCACCGCGCTGGTCAA
>DATINN010000702.1:0-2412 GCA_035474175.1 Mycobacteriales bacterium
CCCGCCGTCCGGACCCGGCCGGACCAGCGCGGCCGCGTTGGCCCAGCGCCGCAGCGCCTCCTCGCCGGCCCGCAGGTCGGGCCGGCTGAGCAGCGCCCAGCCGTCCAGCAGCAGGGCCGCGCCGTAGCCGCCGGCGGCCCGGGGCTCGGCCCCCGGGGTGGCCACGACCAGGGCCGGCTCTCCCGGCACGTCGGTCAGCACGGTCGCCCCGCCGGAGGTCCGCACCGGCACCCCGGGGAAGGCCCGGCCCAGCTCCTCCGCGGTCCGGCCGGCGCCGACCACGGACGCCCGCAGCCGGGTGGAGCCGCAGTGCCCGCAGGCCCAGCCGGCGGCCGGGCGGCCGCACCAGCGGCAGGCCGGGATGGCCGACCCGGAGCCGGCCGCGAGCGGCCCGGAGCAGTACGCGCAGCGGGCCGGCGTGCGGCAGCGGGCGCAGGCCAGCGCGGGCACGTACCCGCGCCGCGGCACCTGGACCAGCACCGGCGCGCCCTGGGCCAGGGCCTCGCGGGCGGTCCGCCAGGCCAGCGTGGGCAGCCGGGCGGTGCGGGCGGCGGCGTCGCGGGCCAGCTCGGCGTCGTCGCCGGCCGCCACCACCCGGGGCGCCGCGGCCCGGACCGCGTCCCGGTCGGCGGTGATCGGCTGGGCCCAGCCGGTGGTCAGCAGCTGCTCGGCCTCGGCGGTGCGGGCGTGCCCGGCCAGCAGGGCGGCGGTGCCCTCCAGGTGGGCCCGCAGCAGGAGCAGGTCGCGGGCGTGCGGGTACGGCGCGCGGGGCTCGGCGTGCAGGTCGTCGCCGTCGTCCCAGATCGCGACCAGGCCCAGGTCGGCGACCGGTGCGAACGCGGCCGCCCGGGTGCCGGCCACCACCTTGACGCCGCCGCGGCGGACCCGCAGCCAGCTCCGGTAGCGCTCGGCCGGCCCGAGGTCGGCGGCCAGCGCGACGTGCCGCCCGGCCCCGAGCACCGCGGTCAGCGCCGCGTCCAGCCGGTCCAGGTCGGTCCGGTCCGGCACCACCAGCAGCGCCCCCCGCCCGGCGGCCAGCGCCGCCGCGGCCACCTCGGCCAGCCGCGCCGCCCAGTCGTCCCCGGGCCGCACCCCCCACACCGCCCGCGGCGCCCGCCCGTCGGCGACCGACCGCACGAACCCGGCCCCGGCCCGGTACGCCGCCCAGCCCCCGGCCCCGGCGAACGGCACGGCCCCGGCCGGCTCCGGCGCCGGCTCGGCCTCGACCCGGGCGTGCCGGGGCGGCAGCGCCAGCCGCAGCACGTCGATGAGGGACCCGGCCCAGCGGTCGGCGACGGCCCGGGCCAGGGTGGCGACCACCGGGGACAGCACCGGCTCGGCCGAGGTCGCCCGCTCCACGAACGCCAGCCGCCCGTCGTGCTCGGACCCGGCCGACCGGGCCAGCACGACCGCGTCCACCAGCTGCCCGGCGAAGCGCACCCGCACCCGCGACCCGGCCACCACGGAGTCCGACAGCGCCGACGGCACCAGGTAGTCGAAGGGCCGGTCCAGGTGGGCCAGCGGCACGTCCACGACCACGTGCGCGACCGGGTCGGTCGCGGCCGGCTCGCGGACCTCCGGCCGCCCGCCGCGCCGTGCGGTCCCCGTACCCACGACCCGTGGTCTACCAGACGGGACCGACGAACGACTCAGGGCCGGTCACCGCGAGGTGACCGGCCCTGGGGACGCCGCGCTCAGCCGAGCAGCAGCGCCTTCAGCTCGTCGGCCTTGTCGGTCCGCTCCCAGGAGAAGTCCGGCAGCTCCCGGCCGAAGTGCCCGTACGCCGAGGTCTGCGCGTAGATCGGGCGCAGCAGGTCGAGGTCGCGGATGATCGCCGCCGGCCGCAGGTCGAAGACCTGGGTGACCGCCTCCTGGATCTTGTCGTCCGGGACCGCGCCGGTGCCGAAGGTGTCCACGAACAGGCCCACCGGCTCGGCCTTGCCGATCGCGTACGCCACCTGGACCTCGCACTTGGACGCGAGCCCGGCCGCGACCACGTTCTTCGCCACCCAGCGCATCGCGTACGCCGCGGACCGGTCGACCTTCGACGGGTCCTTGCCGGAGAACGCGCCGCCGCCGTGCCGGGCGTAGCCGCCGTACGTGTCGACGATGATCTTCCGGCCGGTCAGGCCGGCGTCACCCATCGGGCCGCCGATCTCGAACCGCCCGGTCGGGTTGACCAGCAGCCGGTAGTTGCTGGTGTCGATCTCCAGCGCGGCCAGCTCGGGCTCGATGACGTGCTCGCGCACGTCCGGCTCCAGCAGCGTCTTCAGGTCGATGTCGGCCGCGTGCTGGGAGGAGACGACCACGGTGTCGAGCCGGACCGGCTTGCCGTCCTCGTCGTACTCGATCGTGACCTGGGTCTTCCCGTCCGGCCGCAGGTAGGGCACGGTGCCGTCCTTGCGGACGGCG
>DATINN010000703.1:0-1611 GCA_035474175.1 Mycobacteriales bacterium
GCCGGCGATGGGACTAGCGGCAGGGCCAGTCGGGACGGTGTGGACCTGCTGACCGAGGTGCCGGCCGTGGCCGAGTGGCTGGCGGGTCTGCCCGGGCGGCTGGTGCTGGGCAACTACGCGTACGCGGACGGCAGCCTGCACCTGCGGGTGTCGGCCGCCGCCGACGTGCTGGCCCGGCGGCTGCAGCGGGACCGGGACGACCTGGCGCTGGCCTTCCTGGCCACCCCGACCGACGTGTTCGCGGTCCCGCCGGAGGCGGTCGCCGCCGCCACGGCCGAGCACGAGCGGCGGTCCCGGCTGGCGACCGCGCCGCTGCGGGCGGCCAGCCGCGGCCGGCTCTACCGCCCCCCGTACGGGCCCGGCCCGGGGATCAATGACAGCCTGGTCTCCCAGCAGGGGCCGAACTACGCGCTGGCCAAGCGGATCCAGCGCTGGCGGGCCGCGGTCGCCCGGGCCGCCGGCACCACCGTGTCCTTCCATGTCGCCCCCTCGACCCGGACCCGTTCGGTGCTGTCCAACCGGGCCCTGCGGGCCGCCTTCGACGGCGCCCACCACTTCGGGGTGCAGGTCTTCGAGCCGGCGACGTCCAGCACGCTGCTGGCCGCGCTGCTCGTGCACGACCTCAACACCGCCCCGGTGGCGGCGGCGCACCCGTGGCAGGACGAGGCCCGCACGGCCGTCCACGGTGGACTGTGGCGCACCCCGTACGCGCCCCGCAGCGTGCTGCCGATCGCGGCCGTGCGCGGGCTACTCCACCTCTAGCCCGCTCCCCAGCAGGTCGACCGGCGTCCACGGCGTGCCGAGGGTGTGCTGGGCGCAGAAGCCCAGCACCGCGTCGTACCAGATCTCGGCGTTGGCCGGCGACAGGATCCAGTGGTTCTCGTCGGTGAAGTTGAGGAACCGGTGCGGCAGCGCGTCCGGGTCCCCCGGCCACCGGCTGACCAGGTCGAACCAGGCCCGCAGCCCCTCGCTCACCGGCACCCGGTAGTCCCGGTTGCCGTGCACGATCAGCATCGGCGTGCTGATCGCGTCGGCGAACAGGTGCGGCGAGTTCTCCGCGTACCAGTCCGGGTGGTCGGCCGGGCGGCCGAACCAGGTCAGCCAGTGCCGGGCCACGTCGGCAGTGTCGTTCTTCTGGTCCAGCGCCCAGGTCCCGGAGTGGGTGACGATCGCGCCGAAGCGGTCGGTGTGGCCGGCGATCCAGTTGGTCAGGTAGCCGCCGAACGAGCCGCCCGCGCAGGCCACCCGGTCGCCGTCGACGTCCGGGCGGGCCACGGCCGCGTCGAGCAGGCCCTCCAGGTCGGCCCAGACCGGGGCGGCCCGGTGCGGCCAGGCCCGCTCGATCCAGCCCTGCCCGTAGCCGGTGGACAGGGCCGGGTCGGGCAGCAGCACGGCCCAGCCCCGGGCCACCGCGGTCCACGGGTTCCAGCGCCAGCTCCAGGAGTTGGTGGACGCGAACGGGCCGCCGTGGATGAACATCAGCAGCGGGGCCGGGTCGGTGCCCTCGGGCCGGCACAGCCAGCCCCGCACGGTCGCGCCCGCGACCTCGGCCTCGACCTCCTCCAGCCGGCCCGGCGGCACCGGCACCGGGGCGGGCGTCGGCAGCGGCTC
>DATINN010000704.1:0-3203 GCA_035474175.1 Mycobacteriales bacterium
TCTACCAGGACATCGTCGACGTGCTGAAGCCGGGCATACGGGAAAACGAAATCGTCGCCCTGGCGAACAAGCGGCTGTACGAGTTCGGCAGCGACCAGGTGGAGGCGGTCAACGCGATCTCGGGCGAGCGCTGCAACCCGCACCCGCACAACTTCACCGACCGGCTGATCCGGCCCGGCGACCAGGCGTTCTTCGACATCATCCACTCCTACAACGGCTACCGGACCTGCTACTACCGGACGTTCTCGGTCGGCAGCGCGACGGCGAGCCAGCGGGACGCGTACACGAAGGCGCGGGAGTGGATGGACGCGGCGATCGCCGTGGTGAAGCCGGGGGTCGGCACCGACGAGATCGCCGCGGTCTGGCCGGAGGCGACCGAGTTCGGCTTCGAGAGCGAGATGGCCGCGTTCGGCCTGCAGTTCGGGCACGGGCTCGGGCTGGGCCTGCACGAGCGGCCGATCATCTCGCGGCTCAACAGCATGCGGGAGCCGATCGAGCTGCAGGCCGGGATGGTCTTCGCGCTGGAGACGTATTGTCCGGCCAGTGACGGGTTCTCCGCCGCCCGGATCGAGGAGGAGGTCGTGGTCACCCCCGAGGGGCCGCGGATCCTCACCCTCTTCCCGGCGCAGGACCTGGTGATCGCGAACGAGTACTAGGAGGAGCCCCATGGCCGACGCCCCCACCGACCTGTTTCTCGGCGGCAAGTGGGTCCCGGCGCAGGCCGGCGACCGGTTCGACGTGCACGACCCGGCGACCGGCGCGGTGATCGCCGCGGTCGCCGACGGCCGGGTCGAGGACGCCGCCGCCGCCGTCGACGCCGCCGACGCGGCCGCGGCCGGGTGGGCCGCGACGGCGCCGCGGGAGCGGGCCGAGGTGCTGCGCCGGGCGTTCGAGCTGATGACCGAGCGGGCCGACGAGCTGGCCCGGCTGATCTCGCTGGAGAACGGCAAGGCGCTGGGCGACGCCCGCGGCGAGGTCGCCTACGCGGCCGAGTTCTTCCGCTGGTACGCCGAGGAGGCGGTGCGCGCGGCCGGCCTGGTGATGACCGCGCCGTCCGGGGCCAACCGGATCGTGGTCGTGCAGCAGCCGGTGGGGATCTGCGTGCTGGTGACGCCGTGGAACTTCCCGGCCGCGATGGCCACCCGCAAGATCGGCCCGGCGCTGGCGGCCGGCTGCACCTGCATCCTCAAGCCGGCCAGCGATACCCCGCTGACCGCGCTGGCGATGGCCGCGATCCTGGCCGAGGCCGGCGTCCCGGACGGCGTGGTCAACGTGCTGCCCTCGCGCAAGTCGGGCGCGGTCGTCTCGGCCATGCTGCACGACCCGCGGGTGCGCAAGGTGTCCTTCACCGGCTCCACCGAGGTCGGCCGGGTGCTGCTGGCCCAGGCCGCCGACCAGGTCGTGAACACGTCGATGGAGCTCGGCGGCAACGCGCCGTTCCTGGTCTTCGCCGACGCCGACCTGGACGCGGCCCTGGACGGCGCGATGATCGCCAAGATGCGCAACGCCGGCGAGGCCTGCACGGCCGCCAACCGGTTCTACGTCGAGGACTCGGTCGCGCCGGAGTTCTCCCGGCGGCTGGCCGAGCGGATGGCGGCGCTGCGGGTCGGGCCCGGCGTCGAGGAGGACACCGAGGTCGGCCCGCTGGTCAACGAGGACGCGGTGTCCAAGGTGGACGAGCTGGTGACCGCGGCGGTCTCCGGCGGCGCCTCCGCGCTCACCGGCGGCACCCGGCCTTCCGGGCCGGGCTGGTACTACCCGCCGACCGTGCTCACCGGCGTCGCGCCGTCCGCGGAGATCCTGCGCGAGGAGATCTTCGGCCCGGTCGCGCCGATCGTCACGTTCACCGACGAGGCCGAGGCCGTGCGGCTGGCCAACGACACCGAGTTCGGCCTCGTCGCGTACGTCTACACCGGCGACCTGGCCCGCGGGCTGCGGGTCAGCGAGGCGCTGGAGGCCGGCATGGTCGGCCTCAACCGGGGTCTGGTGAGCGACCCGGCCGCGCCCTTCGGCGGGGTCAAGCAGAGCGGGATCGGCCGCGAGGGCGGGCACGAGGGCATGCTCGACTACCTGGAGTCGAAGTACATCGCCGTCAGCTGGTGAGCGGTCAGCTGGTGAGCTTCTTGTCGAGGAAGTCCACGATGCCGTCGACCGCGCTCTCCTGAGTGGGGTCGACGGCGTCGTCGACCGGGAAGATGTAGCCGTGCAGCGGGTGGTCGAACGACACCCACTGCACGTCCTTCCCGGCCTCGGCCAGCACGTCGTAGCTGACCCGGAAGATGCCCTGCAGGTGGTCCTGATCCCGCCCCATCACCAGCATCGGCGTCCGGATCGGGGTGATCCGCTCCGCCACCAGCGCCTCGTTGATGCGCGGCCGGACGTAGCCGGCGTCGTGCATCTGCATCTCCTCGATGTCCCGCAGGCCGGTCGTCTCGTTGACGGTCACGGTGGCGTCGGTGTCGAGGTCGAGGAACTCGTGGTTGGCCGGCTCGCAGGCGACCCCGGCGGTGACCGCGTCCGGGAACGCGGAGGCCAGCTTGAACAGCATCTCGCCGGCGTGGCTGACCCCGACGTGCCCGATCCGGCCGGCGTCGATCCCGGGCAGCTCGCGCACGTCGGACAGGATGGCCAGCTCGTCCTCGAACTCCAGCGGCGACCGGTTGAACAGGTCCATGCCCTGCCGGCGGTCCCGCACCAGCGGGCCGCCGCGGTGGTAGCCGAGCTCGACCTCGGACCGGTAGCGGCCCCAGGCGCAGGCGTACCCGGCGGCCAGCAGCCGGTCGGTGACGTACCGGAAGTGCGCGACCCGGTCCCGCAGCCAGTCCAGCCCGCCGCCGCCGTTGCCGTACGCGAGGAAGACGAACGGGTGCGGTCCGGGCTTGTCCGGCACCCGCAGTGCGTACGGGGTGTAGAGACCGTCCAGTGTGGACGCCAGCCGGTACTGGACCGGGCCGTCCTGGGACAGCAGGATGCTCACGCCTTGGCCCAGTAGTCCGGCTTGGCCTTCGACTCGGCCAGCTCCTCGGCGGTGCGGAAGCCCGGTGCCATCGAGGCGTTGGTGCCGGCCAGGTATTCGTGGTGGTCGATGTCGAGCAGCCGCAGCCAGCTCTGCTGGCCGTAGGTGAGGGCGACGAAGCAGCCGAGCTCGACCAGCTCCGGCTCGCTGAAGTGCTGGTGCATCCGCTCCCAGAACGCGTCGTCCA
>DATINN010000705.1:0-4360 GCA_035474175.1 Mycobacteriales bacterium
GCGCTCGGCGGGGTCGGCGAGGTCGAGGGTGCGCGGGCCGCCGGTGCCGGACCAGTAGAGGTGGTGCGGCAGCGTGACCTGGCCGGTGGTGGGTCCGTGCAGGCAGGACAGGTCGGCCGGCACGGCCACCGGCGCCGACCAGCGCCGACCAGGTCCTGAGGTGGTCATGCACCCAGAGTGCCCGGCCGGGCGGAGCTGATCAAGCGGTCAGAGGGTGTGGCAGGGTTGGGAGGGGGCGCCGAGGGCGAGGGAGTCGCCGGCGTCGCTCTCGACGGCGATGCCGACGATGCCCAGCTGGTAGACCTCGCCCGCGACCTTGTCGCACATGTCCTTGCCGATCTCCTTGTCCGTCACCGGGGTCTGCACGAACACGACGGTGCAGCCCTCGGGCAGGGACACGTCGGTCACCGACATCCCGGACAGCGCCGCCTTGGCGGCGAGGATCGCGTCCGGGCAGTCCTTGGACCGGTCGACCGTCCCCCCGGCGGAGGACGCGGCCGCCGGAGCCGGCGACGTCGCTTGCGCCTTGATGCTGGCCGCGACGTCACCGGCCGAGGCGGACCCGGACGGGGAGTCGGAGGAGCAGCCGGCCAGGGCCAGCGCGAGCAGTCCGACGGCGGCGAGGGGAGAGGTCTTCATGCCCCGCACTCAACCGGGGCCGACCAAAGGGCGGCTTAAGACCAGTCGCGGGTGACGACCAGGACGATGCCGGCCGGCGTCGGCGGCAGCCCTGCGTACCGCGGGAGCACCTGGCCGACCTGCGGGAACTCCCGGGCCAGCTCGCGCGCGGCCGCCTCCTCGCCGGCGTTGCCGGGCGTGTAGTAGACGGTCGTCGCCGGCAGCTGCCCGGCGAAGTTGCCGACCTGCGCCACCTGCCAGCCGCGGGACTGCACGGCCGTCGCGGCCCGGTCGGCCAGCCCGCGGATGACCGAGTTGTTGAGCACGGTCAGCGGCGCCCGCGGGGTGGCGGTCCGGGGCGGCAGCGGGGCCACGGTCGTGCGCGGCGGGGCGGACGAGGGCGCGGACGACGGGGCGGAGGTGGGCGGCGGCGCGCTGCCGACCCCGCTGCCCCCGGTGGGCTCGCCCGGCGACCCCACGGACGGCGACCCGACCGACGGCGACCCGACCGACGGCGACCCGACGGAGGGCGAGACCGGCGCCGGCGCCGCACCCGAGTCCGGCGACCCGCCCCCGAGCGCCAGCACCCCGACGATCAGCAGCGCCACCCCGACCAGCACCACGACGATCCCGGCCAGCCGGGTGGTGCCGGGTGCGGCCAGCGCGGAGCGCAGCCGGGCCACGGGTGGTCTCCCTCCGGACGAGAACGACGTGTCAGCCGTACCCGTCGATGGTGCCAGGTGTTCCTCTTCCGGCGGGTCCCCCGAACCGCCGCTGAGGTCGTCGAACGTGAAGCGGGCTACCGGGGCCCCTAGGGACTCTCGATGCCCAGGCGCCGGGCCGAGCGCGCCCGCTGGCGACTGGCGCGCAGCCGGCGCAGCCTCTTCACCAGCATCGGATCGGCCGCGAGGGACTCGGGACGGTCGATCAACGCGTTGAGCACCTGGTAATAACGCGTGGCCGACATGTCGAACAGGTCCTTGATCGCCTGCTCCTTGGCCCCCGCGTATTTCCACCACTGCCGCTCGAAGGCGAGGATCTCGCGCTCCCGGCGGGTCAGCCCATCAGCCGGCTCGGCCCCGTCGGCCGGTCCGGCCGGCGGGGTCAGTGCTTCGGCGGCGTCCACGATCTAGCTTCCTCCGACGCGTCTCGAACTTCGGCTGTCCGACATTCAAGCACGCACCGCCGACGAAACCGCCGTGGCGCGCCGCGTCTAGGGGTACAGACCGCGGGTCCGGTGGGCCTCCGCGACCCGGCCCACGCCGATCATCTGCGCGGCCGTCCGCATCGACACCTTGCGCTCGGCCGCCAGCGCCGAGACCTGCCCGTACGCCTGCTCCATGAGCTTCTGCAGCCGGTCGTTGACCTCGTCCTCGGTCCAGAAGTAGGCCTGCAGGTCCTGGACCCATTCGAAGTAGGACACGGCGACGCCGCCGGAGTTGGCCAGCACGTCGGGCACGATCAGCACGCCGTTCTCGGCCAGGATGTCGTCCGCGTCGGGGGTGGTCGGCCCGTTGGCACCCTCGACCACGAACCGGGCCTTGACCCGGGAGGCGTTGCTCTCGTGCAGCACGCCCTCCAGCGCCGCCGGCACCAGGATGTCGACGTCCAGCTCGAGCAGCTCCTCGTTGGTGATCCGGTCGGTGCCCGGGTAGCCGGCCACGGTCTGCGCGCCGCCGCGGACGTGCCGCAGCAGGCCGGCGGTGTCCAGCCCGGTGGAGTCGTAGACGCCGCCGCCGACGTCGGAGACGGCGACCACGGTGCAGCCGGCGTCGTGCAGGAACTGCGCGGCCAGCCCGCCGACCTTGCCGAAGCCCTGCACGGCGACGGTGGCGCCGCGCGGGTCGACGCCGGCCTCGCGCAGCGCGCTGAACGCCGCGAACATCACCCCGCGGCTGGTCGCCCCGCCGCGGCCCTCGGAGCCGCCGACCGAGACCGGCTTGCCGGTGACCACGCCGGTGACCGTGTAGCCGGAGTGGATGGAGTAGGTGTCCATCATCCAGGCCATGGTCTGCTCGTCGGTGCCGACGTCCGGGGCCGGGATGTCGCGCTCCGGCCCGATGATCGGCAGGATCTCCGAGACGTAGCGCCGGGTCACCCGCTCCAGCTCGTTGCGCGAGAGCGACTTCGGGTCGACCGCGACACCGCCCTTGGCCCCGCCGTACGGCACCCCGATCAGGGCGCACTTCCAGGTCATCCACATCGCCAGCGCGCGGACCTCGTCCAGGTCGGTGCTGGGGTGGAAGCGGACGCCGCCCTTGGCCGGCCCCGCGGGTGAGGTTGTGCTGGACCCGAAACCCGCGGAGCACCTCGACGTGGCCGTCGTCGTGCCGGAGCGGCACGCTGACGGTCAGCTCCCGTCGCGGTGTCCGCAGGATCTCGTGGAACCCGTCATCGAGGCCGAGCTGTTGAACCGCCCCGGCGAGCTGGTGCTGGGCCGACTCCCAGGCCGACATCCGTGCCACGAAGACTCCCGTGCGCCGATTCCGCCGATCGCCGTTGACCGCCGGACTCCCTCGCACTCTACTCGAATCGGACCCCGGACAGGCCGAGGGCCGGCGTCCCGTTCGGACGCCGGCCCCCGGACCGTGCTGGTGTGCTGTGCTTAGCCGAGAACCTTCTTGGTCTTCGGCATCTGCGACATCTTGCCCGCACCCGGCGACAGCTTGGTCTTCGCGGACGCCGACTTGGCCGTCGTGTCCACCCCGACCGGGTTGCAGTTGAAGCAGGTGTACGGAGCGAGGAAGTAGCTGCTCCAGCTGCTCCCGGTGAACTGCGTGTACGCGGTCAGCGTCTGGCCGCTCGGGCGGTCCAGGAACCGGGCGTACACGATGGAGTTCGTGCCGTCGGTGGCGGCGGCGATCCGGGCGTCAGACGGCAGCAGGCTGTCGATCCGGAACCAGAGGTTGCCGGTGAAGCCCGCAGCGGCCGGCTTCGAGATGGCGAAGAGGCCGAAGTTCTGGTGCACGGCGTACATGGTGATCGCACCGGACTCCGGGTCGCGCACCAGCGACGGCGGGGTCTTGGTCAGCACCTGGGTCGGCGAGTTGCCGGCGACCTGGTTGACGACCTTGGTCCACGGGCCCCACGCGAAGTTGGAGCCGGTGATCGTGTAGATGCTGCCGGTCGAGGTGGCGGCGGCGACCAGCACGCGGCTGCCGTCGACGATCGCGGACACCGGGCCCACGATCTGGCCACCCAGGCTCTCGAAGCGCCACGACGACAGGCTCGAGGTCTGCCGGAAGCCGTGGTAGAGCGCGCCGTTGGTGCCCCGCACGAACAGGTGGTACTGCCCGTCCGCGGTCTGCACGGCCGCCGGGCCGTTGGTGGTGGTGGCGTTGTTGACCGGCGTGAACGCACCCAGCGACGAGAAGTTGCCCGTCGTCGTGTAGCGCTGGTAGATCGTGCCGTTGGGCGCCGTGACGAAGAACGCGGGAGTGCCGTCGAGGCTCTGGACGACCGCCGGCGAGTCCTTCGCCTGACCGCCGAGGCAGGCGAGCGGGCTGACCACCAGCGGGTCGCCGGTGATCGACGACTCGACGTAGTACAGCTTCTTGTCCGCACCCAGGGCGGCGTAGCCGACGCCGCCCTCGGACAGCGCCGTGGTGGTCGGCGGGCCGACCGGCGTCGGGATGGTGAAGTCGAAGCTCGGGTTCGACGGGCATCCGGCGGGCGCAGGCGCGGCGCCGGATGTGCCGGAGCCGACGAACAGCGGGATAGCGCCGGCGGCCGCGGCTGCGGC
>DATINN010000706.1:0-7673 GCA_035474175.1 Mycobacteriales bacterium
CCCACGACCACGGCCAGGCCCGGCTCGACGAGACCCGGCGGGTCGTCACCGCCAACGGCATCCTCACCACCGGCGGCGGGGCGGCGACCTTCGACGACGGCGCCACCGGGCTCGCGCCACCCGACGGAGCCGCCCCGGAGGCCGCGGCCGGCGCGGTCGTCGGCACGGTCGTGGGCGCTGCGGTGGCGGGGCCGGGGCCGCCCGAGCAGGCGGTCAGCAGCGCCACGGCCAGCGCCGCCGGCACGATCCCCCGGCTCCCCACCCCCGCACCCTAATCCGCCCCCCACACGCGACAGCGCCCCCGGCCGGGGCCGGGGGCGCTGTCGAGGCGGGTCTAGTTGGCCGCGGCTTCCTGGGCGGCCAGCAGGTTGCGGGTCTGGCTCGGGTCGACCGGGATGCCGGGGCCCATCGTCGTGGCGAAGGTGACCTTCCTCAGGTACTTCCCCTTGGACGCGGACGGCTTCGCCCGCTGCACCTCGTCGAGGGCGGCGGCGTAGTTTTCCACCAGCTGCTCGACCGGGAAGCTGGCCTTGCCGATCACCAGGTGCAGGTTGGACTGCTTGTCCACCTTGAAAGTGATCTTGCCGCCCTTGATGTCGGCGACGGCCTTGGTGACGTCCATGGTCACGGTGCCGGTCTTCGGGTTGGGCATGAGGCCGCGGGGCCCGAGGATCCGGGCGATCCGGCCGACCTTGCTCATCTGGTCCGGCGTCGCGATGGCGGCGTCGAAGTCGAGCCAGCCCTCCTGGATCCGGGCGATGAGGTCCTCGGCCCCGACCACGTCGGCACCGGCGGCCTCGGCCTCGGCCGCCTTCGGGCCGGACGCGAACACGATGACCCGGGCCGTCTTGCCGGTGCCGTGCGGCAGGTTGACCGTGCCGCGGACCATCTGGTCGGCCTTGCGCGGGTCGACCCCGAGCCGCATCGCGACCTCGACGGTCGCGTCGTACTTCGTCGTCGAGGTCTCCTTGGCCAGCCGGGCCGCCTCGAGGGGCGCGTAGAGCTGGGTCTTGTCGACCTGCTCGGCCGCCTTGCTGTACGCCTTGCTGCGCTTCACGTGCTGCTCACTCTCCGGTGTGGTGGTGGCGGGCAGGAACGCCCTCCCACGATGACGACAACGCTCAGTCGGAGACGGTGATGCCCATCGACCGCGCGGTGCCGGCGATGATCCGCTCGGCGTGGTCCAGGTCGTTGGCGTTGAGGTCGGGCAGCTTGGTCTGCGCGATCTCCCGGACCTGGGCCTTGCTCACGGTCGCGACCTTGGTCTTGTGCGGCTCGCCGGAGCCCTTGTCGACACCCGCGGCCGCCAGCAGCAGCCGCGCCGCCGGCGGGGTCTTGGTGACGAAGGTGAACGAGCGGTCCTCGTACACCGAGATCTCGACCGGCACGACCTGGCCCCGCTGCGACTCGGTCGCGGCGTTGTACTGCTTGCAGAACTCCATGATGTTGACGCCGTGCTGACCCAGGGCAGGGCCGACCGGCGGGGCGGGCGTCGCGACGCCGGCCTTGATCTGCAGCTTGATGACTGCAGTGAGCTTCCTCTTCGGGGGCACGTCTTTCTCTTCTCTAGATCTTGGAAACCTGGCTGAAGGACAGCTCGACGGGCGTCTCGCGTCCGAAGATCGAGACCAGCACCTTGACCTTCTGTGCGTCCGGGCTGATCTCGCTGATGGTGGCGGGCAGGGTGGCGAACGGGCCGTCCATCACCGTCACCGACTCGCCGACCTCGAAGTCGACGACCTTGACCGTCGGGCGCGCTTCCTTCTTCTGCGTCGCCGGCACGAGGATCTTGACGACCTCGTCCACGGTCAGCGGCGACGGCCGGGAGGTGGCGCCGACGAAGCCGGTCACGCCGGGGGTGTTGCGCACGGCGCCCCAGGACTCGTCGTTGAGGTCCATCCGGACCAGGATGTAGCCCGGGAAGACCTTGCGCTGGACCTGCTGGCGCTTGCCGTTCTTGACCTCGGTGACCTCCTCGGTCGGCACCTCGACCTGGAAGATGTAGTCCTCCATGTCCAGGGAGGCGATCCGGCTCTCGAGGTTGGTCTTCACCTTGTTCTCGTAGCCGGCGTAGGAGTGCACGACGTACCAGTCGCCGATCGAGGTGCGCAGCGCGCGGCGCAGCTCCTCGGCCGGGTCCTCGTCCTCCTCGGCGACCGGCTCGGCCGTCACCGAGCCGTCGGCGGACTCGGCGTCGAGCGGGATGTCCTCCCCCGCGTCGTCGGTCACCGGCTCGTCGCTGACCGCACCGTCGGCGGGCTCGGCGTCGAGCGGGATGGCGTCCCCGGTGGCGTCGGTCGCCGCGGGGGCGTCGGCGTCGCCGGCCGCCTCGGCGGGCAGCGCCGCCGCGGGGTCCTCGAGCCGATCGTCCTCCGCGGGGAGGCCGGTCTCGTCCAACTGGGACACGGGGTAACTCACTTTCCGTTCGGGCAGGCCCGTGGAACGGGCCGGGTCAACTGCGGCGCGGGGGTCGCCGGAGGTCAGGCGAACACGTACGTGACGAGCTTGCCGAAGCCGATGTCCAGCCCCGTCACCAGCGCGCACATGATCGACACGAACACGATCACGACCGCCGTGTACGTCACCAGCTCCTTGCGCGTCGGCCAGATGACCTTGGTGAGCTCGGCGATGACCTCGCGGAAGAACCGGGACAGCCGAGCCACCGGACCGCCGCGGCGCGTGGTCGTCTTCGACGACCGCGGGGGCCTGGCGTCCGATTCGTCCGTCCTGGTCGAGCTGCTCACGAGGGTCTCCTCGGTCGGCGTACATCCTGGCGGGCGGCCCGGGGACCGCCGTCGTGCGCAGGGGCGACAGGACTCGAACCTGCAACAACCGGTTTTGGAGACCGGGACTCTTCCAATTGAGCTACGCCCCTCCGGAACAACCGGTCCTGCCCATGCTGGCGCAGGGGCCCGTCACCCCGAACAAGCAGTGTACGCACCTCCCCCCACGGCACCAAGTTCCGGGACTTGAGAGGATGGGCGCATGGGAGCACGGGTGTCGGACCGTATCGGGGCCATCGCGGAGTCGGCGACGCTCGCCGTCGACGCCAAGGCCAAGGCGCTGAAGGCGGCGGGGCGGCCGGTGATCGGCTTCGGCGCCGGCGAGCCCGACTTCCCGACGCCGGACCCGATCGTGGCCGCGGCCGTCGACGCCTGCCGCGACCCCCGCAACCACCGCTACACCCCGGGCGCCGGCCTGCCCGAGCTGCGCGAGGCGGTCGCGGTCAAGACCCGGCGCGACTCCGGCCTCGACGTGCCGGCCGCCCGGGTGCTGATCACCAACGGCGGCAAGCAGGCGGTCTACCAGGCGTTCGCGACGCTGCTGGACCCGGGCGACGAGGTGCTGCTGCCCGCGCCCTACTGGACGACCTACCCGGAGGCGATCGCGCTGGCCGGCGGCGTGCCGGTGGCCGTGCGGGCCGACGAGACGGCCGGCTACCTGGTCACCGTGGCGCAACTGGAGGCGGCCCGGACGCCGCGGACCAAGGTGCTGCTGTTCTGCTCGCCGTCCAACCCGACCGGCGCGGTCTACCCGCCGGAGCAGGTCGAGGCCGTCGGCCGCTGGGCCGTCGAGCACGGCATCTGGGTCGTCACCGACGAGATCTACGAGCACCTGACGTACGGGGACGCGCGGCACGTCTCGATGCCGACCGTGGTGCCCGAGCTGGCCGAGCAGTGCGTGGTCGTCAACGGCGTCGCGAAGACGTACGCGATGACCGGCTGGCGGGTCGGCTGGATGATCGGCCCGGCCGACGTGATCAAGGCCGCCACCAACCTGCAGTCCCACCTGACCAGCAACGTCGCCAACGTCTCGCAGCGGGCCGCGCTGGCCGCGGTCAGCGGGGACCTGACCGCGGTGCACGAGATGCGGGCGGCGTTCGACCGGCGCCGGCAGACGATCGTGCGGATGCTGCGGGAAATCCCCGGGGTCGAGTGCCCGGAGCCGCTGGGCGCGTTCTACGCCTACCCCTCGGTGCGCGGGCTGCTCGGCCGGGAGCTGCGCGGCCGCACCCCGCGGACCAGCGCGGAGCTGGCCGAGCTGATCCTGGACGAGGCCGAGGTCGCGGTCGTCCCCGGCGAGGCCTTCGGCACCCCCGGCTACCTGCGCCTGTCGTACGCGCTGGGCGACGACGACCTGGCCGAGGGTGTCAGCCGGATCCACAAGCTGGCCGCCGAGGCCCGGTAGGGCGTGTCTCCCTGTTGTTGGTGGATGGCGGCGGCGTCCAGGTGTCGTCCGGCAAGGCGGAGGGGTCGGCCGATACCTCTGTTGTATCGGTCGATCCCCGACAACGCCGCCGGGCGGCACCTGGGCGCCGCCGGCGCCGCCAGGCGACAGGGAGACGCGCCCTAAGGCAGGGCGCCGGCCTCCTGGAGCACCTTCACCGAGGCCGGCAGCCCGGCCAGCGCGGCGGCCAGGTCGGCCGGCTTGGCGATCCGCCAGGCGTTGGCGTTGATGTAGCAGTGCAGGGCGGCGTCGAACTTCGCCGGCGGGCCGGCGTTGCGGGCGGCGGTGAGCGCGGCCGAGCCCTTCGCGTACGTCGTCGCGTAGTAGGCGCTCTCGTTCGGGCCGTAGGAGTCGGTGGAGGCGCCGACGCGGCCGGGGATCCGCAGGGCGCCGTCGTCGGCCACCCCGTCGATCTCCCCCTCGGCGAAGCTGGCGAACGCCTCGTCCAGCCACGGGTCGCGGGCCTGCGAGTTGCCGACCATCGCGTAGAACCACTGGTGGGCCAGCTCGTGCACGGTGACCGTGCGGCTGTCGTCGAGCATCAGGATCGAGCCCGGGTATTCGATGCCGCCCCCGCCGATCGGCAGCCGGGTCAGGCTGATCACCGGGAACGGCGCCGGGCCGAAGTGGGCCGTCAGCTCTTGCACGCCCCGCTCGGCCTCCCGCAGCAGCCCGGCCGGCGACTTCCCCGGCGCCGTGGCGACGACCAGCGTGGTGCCGGCCACGCGGGACCGGGCGGTCTGGAACGGGCCGACCGCGACGCTGACGTCCCGGGCCCGGTCGGCGACGGCGTGCCAGCGGCGGTGACCGGCGCCGGCCGCGGCCGGGGCGTCCTGGGTGCCGCTGGACAGCACGGTGAACCGGGCCGGCGCGGTCACGGACAGGTCGATCTGCGCGGCCTCGCTGGTCGCGCTCTCGGCCGTGTACTGCAGCAGCGGCTCCTGGTGCCAGCCGACGCCCCGCTCCCAGGCCAGCAGCGGTTGGCCACTCCCCCACCAGGCGTAGTCCGACAGCCGGCCGAACCGGTCGAACGCGCTGTCGCCCAGCGTCAGCGTGAACTCCACGTGCGCGCGGACCTGCTGCCCGGCCGGCACCTCGGCCGCCAGCGGCACGATCAGCAGGCCGCCCTGGGTGCCGGGGCCGGCGCCGGCCGGCTGGAACCGGTACGGCGCGCCGGCCGGGTCCGCGGTGGCCGCGCTGACCTGGACCCGGTTGCCCTCCCGGACCGAGGGCGCGGTGTTGGCGGTGAGCCGGAAGACCAGCTCGCGGACCGGCAGGTCGGGGGTGAAGACGACGTCCTCGGTCCCCCGTACGGTCTTGAGGTCGTCGGCCAGGTCGAAGGCGAGCGTGATCTTGGGCCGGTCCGGGTCCGGGGCGGCGTACGAGGAAGGACAGGTGGCGCTGCCGGACTGGCCGGACGGGCCGGGGGCCGGGTCGGCGGCGGACCGGGAGCCCAGCGCGTCCAGGAACGGGCCGCCGGCGGGCGACGAGCACCCGGCGGCGAGCAGCGCGAGGGCGGCCAGCGCGGCACCGGCGCGGGCCGCGACGGGCCGGCGGGTGCGCACCCCGGGCCGGCGGACGGTCGAGGTCATCCTGAGGAGAACGAGCCGACCTCGGCAAAGGTTTCCGTGCTACCTGGCTCGGGGACGCCCGGCGGGCTCAGGCGAGCCGGGCGGGCTCAGCGAGCGGGGCGGCCTCAGCGAGCGGGGCGGCCTCAGCCGAGCCCGGCGCCGCTCTCAAGCAAGCCGGGCGGGCTCAGGGAGCCAAGGCGGGCTCAGGGCCGAGCGGAGGCGGGTCGACCGCGGCTCAGGCGAGGCGGTCTATCGCGCGGGAGCGGGCCAGCACGGTCTGCCCCTCGGACCGGGCGGCGAGGTCGACCTGGACCCGGTTGCCGTCCAGCTTCTCCGTGACCTTGGCGGTGACCTCGAGGGTCGCGCCGCGGTCGTCGTCGGGGACGACCACGGGCCGGGTGAAGCGCACGCCGTAGTCCTCGATCGCGCCGGGGTCGCCGACCCAGTCGGTCACCACCCGGATGGCCTCGGCCATGGTGAACATGCCGTGCGCGATGACGTTGGGCAGGCCGACCGCGGTGGCGAAGCGCTCGTTCCAGTGGATCGGGTTGAAGTCGCCGGAGGCCCCCGCGTACTGCACGAGGTTGACGCGCTGGATCGGGAAGCTCTGGGCCGGCAGCTCGGTGCCGACCTCGACCTCGTCGTAGCGGACCATGTCAGCCTCCCGCCGTGCCCCGCGCGACCAGCGTCGAATAGGCGGTGAAGACCGGCTCGCCCTCGACCGTCGACACGTCGCCGCGGGTGGTGACCATGTCGTTGCCGGCCGCGGCCCGGACGTTTTCCACGGTGACCGTCACGGTGAGCCGGTCGCCGGCGCGGACCGGGCGGGTGAAGACGAAGCGCTGCTCGCCGTGCACCACCCGGGAGTAGTCCAGGCCCAGCTCCGGGTCGCCGATGACCTGCGCGGACGCACGCATCGACAGCACGATCCCGAAGGTCGGCGGGGCGATCACGTCGGGGTGGCCCAGGGCCTTGGCCGCCTCCGGGTCCCGGTACGCCGGGTTGGGGTCGCCGATCGCGTCGGCGAACTCCCGGATCTTCTCGCGACCCACCTCGTACGGCGGGGTCGGCGGGTAGGTGCGGCCGATGAACGACGGGTCGAGCGCCACCTGCTGACTACCGGGTCTCGCGGTGCACCGTGTGCCGGTTGTCGTGCGGGCAGTACTTCTTGATCTCGAGCCGGTCGGGGTCGTTGCGCCGGTTCTTGCGGGTGATGTAGTTGCGGCGCTTGCACTCCTGGCAGGCCAGCGTGATCTTCGGGCGGACGTCGGTGGCGGCCACGGGGTGTGCCTCTCTCGGTGTTGCCGGATGTACGTCAGATGGTAGCGGGGGCCGGACTTGAACCGGCGACACAACGATTATGAGCCGTTTGCTCTGCCAGACTGAGCTACCCCGCCCCGCGGCAGCGGCAGGCCACCGCGCAGAGCCCCCTTACGGAATCGAACCGTAGACCTTCTCCTTACCATGGAGACGCTCTGCCGACTGAGCTAAGGGGGCGTAGAGCCAGGGCAGGATATACGACCCCCCACCCCGACCCCCAAATCGGCGGACCTGGCGTGCGGCGGCGGGCCCACCCCGGCAGGCTGGAGCGGTGCCGACCGAGACCCCGTGGACCGCCGCCGACATCCCCGACCTGTCCGGCCGGCGTGCCGTGGTGACCGGCGCCAGCTCCGGGCTGGGCCGCGAGACAGCGCTCGAGCTCGCCCGGCACGGCGCCGACGTCGTGCTGGCGGTACGCGACCGGGTCAAGGGCGAGCAGGTGGCGGGGGCGCTGCGCGCCGAGCTGGCCGCGCACCCGGCCGCCGGAGTCGCCCCCGGGGCGCTGGAGCATCGCCGGCTCGACCTGGCGGACCTGGCCTCGGTGCGCAGCTTCGC
>DATINN010000707.1:0-4255 GCA_035474175.1 Mycobacteriales bacterium
TGCGGATCGAGGTGCCGCGCGCGGTGCTCTCGGTCCGCACCGGCCCGGGCCTGTGGGCGCTGCCGCCGGAGCCGTACGTGCTGGAGGTCGGGGCCGACGCGGGCGACACCGTCACCGCCTGAGCATCGCCAGCGCCATCAGCGGCAGCATGAGCACGTGCCCGAGCGGCAGCAGCCAGGAGCCGGGCAGCACGCCGGCCCAGTAGGGCAGCACCAGCACCGCGAACGGAGCGCACATGGCCGCGCTCATCAGCACGATGCCGCGGCGGTCGTGCCCGCGGTAGGCCATCCAGCCGGCCATGGCCACGGTCATGTCGGCCGCCATGGCCAGGGCCATCGTGTCGGGGCGGTCGGCGTACCCGGGCCAGGCGACGTGCCAGAGCGGGGCCAGCGCGACCATCCCGACCAGCATCGCGACCAGCATCTCGGCGTAGTGCAGGAGGAAGGAGCGGCGGCTGTGCACGGAGGTCGTTGTCATGCCGCCGAGCATCGGGGCCGCGGCCCGGCGGCGGAGGTGCCGATGGTCATGTCCGGGGTCATGTCCGGGTCAGGGGATCAGGCCGAGCGCGGACGCCCGCAGCGCGGCCTGGGTGCGGTCCCGGGCGCCGAGCTTGGCCAGGATGCTGGTGACGTGGTTCTTCACCGTGCCCTCGCTGAGGAACACGGCCCGGGCGATCTCGCGGTTGCTGCGGCCGGCGGCGAGGTGCCGCAGGACCTCCAGCTCGCGGTCGGTCAGCGGGTCGACCAGCGGCTGCCGCGGGGGCTCGGCGCGGTCGGGCATCGCGGCGACCCGGGCGACGACCTTGGCCGCCACCGTCGGCGCCAGCACCGACTCGCCCCGGGCGGCGGCCAGCACGGCCTCGACCAGCCGCTGGGTCGAGACGTCCTTGAGCAGGTAGCCGACCGCGCCGGCCCGCAGCGCCGGGAACACCTCGTCGTCCCCGTCGAACGTGGTCAGTGCCAGCACCTTCACCGCCGGGGAGTCGACGCGCAGCTGCCGGGTCGCGCCGACGCCGTCCAGGACCGGCATCCGCAGGTCCATCAGCACCACGTCCGGGTGCGACCGGGCCGCCGCGGCCACCGCCTCCCGGCCGTCCGCGGCCTCGCCGACCACCTCGATGCCGGGCTGCACGCTCAGCAGCGCGACCAGCGCCTCCCGGAACAGGGCCTGGTCGTCGGCGATCAGCACCCGGACCGGGGTCATCCGGGCAGCTCCACGGTCATCGTCACGCCGGCGCCGGGGCGGGACGCCAGCTCGACGGTGCCGCCGAGGCGGCCGACCCGCTCCCGTACGCCGGTCAGGCCGTACCCCTTCGCCGGCCGACCTTGTCCGTCGGCGGGCACCAGGCCCTGGTCGGCCGGCAGGCCCTGACCGTCGTCCTCGACCTGGAGGCGGACGGTCCCGGGGCGGGAGTAGTCGAGCAGGACGCGGGCGTGCGTGCCGGCGGCGTGCTTGCGGACGTTGGTCAGCGCCTCCTGGGCGGCCCGGTAGAGCGCGCGCTCGGCCTCCGGCGGCAGGGCCCGGTGGTCGCCGCGGACCTCGACCGAGGTAACCGGACCGGCCGACTCGGCCGCCAGCGCCTCGATCGCCCGGGTCACCGGGCCGCCCTCCCAGGGCTCGCGCAGCGCCGCGACCGAGCGGCGGACCTCGGCCAGCGCCGCCCGGGACTGGTCCTCGGCCTTGCCCAGCAGCTCGTCGGCCCGGTCCCGGTCGGCCGGCAGCACGGCCCGGGCCGCGCGCACCTGCATCTGGACCACGGTCAGATGGTGCCCGAGCCCGTCGTGGATCTCGCGGGCCAGCCGGGTGCGCTCGGCCGCGGTGGCCAGCGACTCGGCCTGGTCCGCGTACGTCCGCAGCTGCGCGTTGGCCTCGGCCAGCTCGGTCCGGGCCCGCTGCACGTCGAGGTAGAGCGCGGCCAGCACCACCGCGAACGCGACCACGACGACGGTGATCGTCGCCTCCCGGGCCGCGTCCCGCCAGGGCATGCCCAGGTGCATCAGCGGCACCAGCGCCGCCACCACGACCGCCCACGGCAGCGGCAGCAGCAGCACGGTCTGGATCACCAGCACCACCAGCAGCAGCGTGGCCCCGGAACCGGCCCCGGCGGTGGCGAACAGCGCGTAGCCCAGGACGAGCTGGACCACCACGTAGCCCGCGGCCACGGCCCGGCGCCGGCGCTGCACCCAGCCGAAGCCGGCGATCGCCAGCCGGGCGAAGGCGAAGGCGAGCGGGATCGCGGCGGGCGAGGTCCCCTGCGCCGCCTCGATGCAGACCACGAGCAGCGCGCCACCGGTCAGGTGGATCAGCGCGCGGTTCATGCCGTCACTCTGGCGCCCCCGCGCCCCCGCCAACAACCCCGCGGCCGCCGGGCCCGCCGGCTCGGAGTGAACCGGGGGTGGCGCATCGCCGTGTCGAGGGGGGATCTCCTAGTGAGGAGCATGCGATGGCGGAGCACGCGCGCCGAACAGAGCAGGTCGGAGCAACGGAGCCGACGCGCGGAGGCGCGGGGGAGCCCGTGCGGACCCGGCGCCCGGTGCTGATCGCGGTGGTGGCCGCGGTCGTGGTGATCGGGTTGGTGGTGCTGCTGATCCTGCTGGTCGGCGGCGGCGGCGACGCCGCCGGAGGCGGGGCCGACACCGGCGGCTTCGGCTACTAGGCGTCCGGCCGGGTCAGGTGTTGAGCGCGCCGGCCCAGCGCCAGTCGCCGTCGAGGTATTCGACCCGGAAGACCTCGGTGTCCTCGAAGTCGGCGGCGGCCTCGAGGGCGGCGTCCCGGTCCGGGAAGTCGTCCTCGGCCACGACGTCACCCATCGCGTCCAGGAACCGGTAGCGCGTCATGCCCGGACCGTAGTTCCACCCGGCGCGAGAGCACCATGACCGCGAGCCCGGCGACGGCGAGCAGGGCGCCGACGAACGCGGGCGAGGTGTAGCCGAAGCCCGCGGCCAGGACCAGGCCGCCGAGGAAGGCGCCGAGCGCGTTGCCGATGTTGAGGGCGGCGTGGTTGCCGGCGGCGGCCAGCGACTGCGCGTCGCCGGCCACGTCCATCAGCCGGGTCTGCAGCGCCGGCAGGCAGAGCGACCCGCTGGCGCCGATGAGGAAGATCGTCAGCCCGGCGGTCACCGCGTTGTGCGCGGTCACGGTGAACAGCAGCAGCATCGCGCCGGCCGCGGCCATGCCCAGGTAGATGGTGCGGACCACGGACCGGTCGGCCAGCCGGCCGCCGATCTCGGTGCCGACGGTCATGCCGATCCCGAACAGGGCCAGCGCGGCCGGGACCAGCGCCGCGCTGAAGCCGGAGACCGTGGTCAGCGTGGGTGAGATGTAGCTGTAGACGGCGAAGAACCCGCCGAAGCCGATCGCGCCGACGCCGAGCGTCAGCAGCACCACCGGCCGGCGCAGCGCGCCCAGCTCCCGGGCCGGGCTGGCGTCGGCGGCCGCGGCCACCGGCGGCACCACCAGCGCGATGGTCGCCACCGCGAGCGCGCCGATGACGGCGACGGCCCAGTAGGTGCTGCGCCAGCCCAGGTGCTGCCCCAGCGTGGTCGCCAGCGGCACGCCGACGATGTTGGCCACGGTCAGCCCGAGCATGACCCGGGCCACCGCGCGGGCCCGGCGCCCCGGCGGCACGAGGTGGGCGGCGACGATCGAGGCGATCCCGAAGTACGCGCCGTGCGGCAGCCCGCTGCCGAACCGGGCCAGCTCCAGCAGCCCGAAGCTCGGCGCCAGCGCGGACAGCGCGTTGCCGAGCGCGAACGCGGCCATCAGCACCAGCAGCAGCATCTTGCGCGGCAGCCGGGCGCCGAGCACGGCGAGCAGGGGAGCGCCGACGACGACCCCCAGCGCGTACGCGGAGACGAGGTGGCCGCCCTGCGGGATCGTCGCGCCCAGGTCGCCGGTCACGTCCGGCAGCACGCCCATCGTCGCGAACTCGGTGGTGCCGATGCCGAAGCCGCCGAGCGCCAGCGCGGCCAGGCTGGGCCAGGCGCGGGTCTCGGTCTCCGGCGGTGCGACGAGGAGGGTGCTCACTTCTGAATCGAACAAGAAGGTTCTCCGGGGATTCCCGCCCGCTGCCAGGATCGGTGCTCGTGACCTACGGCAACCCGTTCGCCGCGGCCGCGGACCGGTACGCGGCCGGCCGGCCGTACCACCATGCGCGGACGCTGCGGCGGGCCCTGGCCGGGCGGCAGGCCCTGGTCGGAGGGCAGGCCCTGGTCGGAGGGCAGGCCCCGGCCGGAGGGCAGGCCCTGGTCGGAGG
>DATINN010000708.1:0-2951 GCA_035474175.1 Mycobacteriales bacterium
CAGCGACACGCCGTACGCGGCCAGCGCCTCGGTCACCGGCTGGTAGAAGGACTGGAACCCGGCCCCGCAGCCGCCGATCGTGCCGCCGGAGGTCAGCCCGAACGCCGTGCTGCCCGAGAACCAGGAACCGCCGCTGTCACCCGGCTGCACGCAGGTGTCGGTCTGCACGGTCTGGAAGACCTGGCCCTCGGCGTACGTGACGGTGACGTTGGTGGCCTGCACGGTGCCGCAGGTCAGCCCGGTCGTGCTGCCGGACTTGCAGATCGACTGCCCGGCGACCGCGTCGGCCGCCCCGGTGATCGGCTGGCTGGTGCCGTTGTAGAGGTTCACCGAGCCGGACGCCGGCTGGCCGGTGTTGCTGATCAGCCCGAAGTCGTTGCCCGGGAACTGGGAGTCGGCCGAGGTGCCGAGGAACCCGCCCCCGGAGACCGTCCAGTTCGGGAAGCCGGCGGTGCAGTGCCCGGCGGTGACCAGCCCGCCGGTGGTGTTGAACCCGGCCGAGCAGCGGCCGCCGGTGTCGGTGAGGATCGCGTCCCCGCCCTGCACCTTGGGCTCGAAGCCGGCCTTGGTGCGCTGCACCCGGACCGCCGCGCCGTACTTCGTCGCGGTCGCCTCCAGCGTGGCGGCCCTCGCGGCCGGCGCGGAGGAGGAGATCGTGACGACGACCTGGTTGGCCTTGGGGTCGATGCCCCAGGCGGTGCCCGGCGTCGCGGGCGCCTTGTTCAGCGCCGCGGTGATCGTGTCGAGCTGGGCCCGGCTGCGGCTGACCACCCGGGCCTGCGCCCCGGCGGCCGTGACGGTCCTCGCCGCCGCCGCGTCGGTGACATTGACGACCAGCGCGCCGGTCTTCGCGTCCAGGTAGCTCCCGGCGCCCTTGGTCGCGCCGAGCTGGGTGCTGATCTTCGTCGCCAGCCGGGCCTGGTCGCCCTGGGCCGCGACCCGGGCGGTGGCGGTGGCGGTGTCGACGCCGGTCGCGGCGGCCAGCGCCGCGGACTCGGCCGGTTGGACGGCGGCGCCGCCCGACGGGACCGGGGCGGCGGACGCGCTGCCGGCCGGCAGCGCGAGTGCCCCGGTGGCCGCGATACCGGCGGCCACGGCGGCGAGGACCGTACGTCCCCGCCGAAGGTGCGGAATCCCCATGCGGATCTCCTCGAGAGTCGACGTTCGCGCCGAACGGCGCGCTTCCGGATCCTTCTCGTGGAGGAGCCCAACTAGGCCGATCGGCCCAGGACTCCCCTCTGGGTACGCAACCCAACCCATCAGTAACGTCACGGCCGGGTCAACCCTTGGCCAGGGCGAACCACCCGTACGGCCCAACAATCCCTACTCCCGGTGCTGAAAGAGCGCACGCACGAAGAGACGCCCACCGCCGGAGCGGTGGGCGTCCCTCGGTCGTGCGTGGTGCGTTCGGCCTAGCGGTGCCGGTCGAGAAGGGCCGGTCTAGAAGACGTGCAGGCCGAAGACGCTCAGCGGCTCGGTGACGGGCTGGAAGAACGTCGTGCCGCCCGAGCTGCAGTTGCCGCTGCCGCCGGAGGTCAGGCCGAAGGCGGTGGTGCCGCGGTAGAGCGAGCCGCCGGAGTCGCCGGGCTCGGCGCACACGCTGGTGCGGATGAGGCCGGTGACGGTGCCCTCGGCGTAGCGGACCGTCGCGTTGAGCTGCTGCACGGTGCCGCTGTGGATGCCGGTGGTGCTGCCGCGACGGGTCACGGTGCTGCCGACGGCCGGGGTGCCGGCGGAGGTGATGTCCTGGCTGCCCACGGTGCCGGACGCGGTGACGGTCCCGGTGTAGCGGACCAGGCCGTAGTCGTTGCCGGGGAAGCTGGTGTTGGTCCGGCTGCCGATCAGCTGCCCGGACGAGGTCGTCCAGGTCGCGCCGATGTTGGTGCAGTGGCCGGCGGTGAGGAAGAAGTTCTGGTTGGCGCTGTTGCGGACGTTGAAGCCCAGCGAGCAGCGCGCGCCGCCGGTCAGGATGGCGTCACCACCGCTGATCAGCGGGGTGATCGGGGCCGAGAGGGTCTCGACCCGCGCGGCCGAGCCGGCGGCCGCGACCGTGGACTTCAGCGCGTTCACCGCGGCGCCGGAGGCCTTGGGCGGGAGCGAGAGCACGACCTGGTTGGTCACCGGGTCGACGCCCCACGAGGAGCCGACGACGGCCGGCGCCTTGGCGATCGACGCCTGCACGCTCGCCAGCTGGGCGGCGCTGTGGGCGACGAACTTCGGGGTGGCGCCGGACGCCCGCACCGTGGCGGCGGACGCCTGGTCGGTGACGTTGACGACGAGCTTGCCGGAGGAGTCGACGTAGCTGCCGAGCGAGTCGGCGCCGAGTGCCTTGGCCAGGTTGACGCTCTGCACGTCCGCGTTGACCGCGGCGGGAGCGGCCGGTGCCGCCTGCGCGGCCGGAGCGGCGAGCGCACCCGCCACAGCCAGACCCAGTGCGCCGGTGAGCGCGGTCCGGCGGAACAGTGACCCTCGGGTCATGGTGCCTCCCAGGTTGGGGCGACACGCCTGATGGCGTGTCGAGGGTCGGCCGGACGGCCCATCCGGACCCTTGATCGGAAAGGACCGAATGGATCACGAGGTTTACGCCAGCCCAGCCGCCGGAAGTAAACGACGTGCCACACAGCGCGCACAAGAAACATCACCCGTTCGGGCGGATGCTCGTCGACTGGGCCGAACGTCCCGGCCGACCCCGCCACAGGGGCGCGTACGGAGTAATTCCGCTGGTCCGTGCGGGTGTCTAGGGGACGCGACGAGCGGCCGTGAGCCCCGCCTCAGTCCAGAACGGTGAGCGCGGTCCGGACGAGCACCCGGACGCCGACGGACAACGCCGCCTCATCGATGTCAAAAGTGGGCTGATGCAGGTCGAGGTTGGGCCCGGTGGCGTCCGGCGGCCGCACCCCGAGGCGGGCCAGCGCCCCCGGCACCCGGCCCAGATACCAGGCGAAGTCCTC
>DATINN010000709.1:0-4683 GCA_035474175.1 Mycobacteriales bacterium
GCGACCAGCCCGCCGGCCAGCGCGGCGCCCTGCAGCACCGCGCCCCAGACGTCCGCGGCCGTCTCGGACGACAGCAGCACGACTGCGCCGGCCAGCACGGCCAGCGCCAGCACCTGCGCCTGGCCGGACAGCGGGCCGAGCCGGACCACCAGCCCGCCCGCGTGCAGCACCAGCACCGTCAGCACCGCCACCGACGCCGCCACGTGGCAGCGCCCGAGCCGCTTCGTCGCCCGGGCCCCGTCCCAGAACGCCGGGTCGCGCAGCCCGTCCGGCAGCGACGCCGCGCTGCGCCCGGACGGCAGTCCGGGCATGCCGCTCCCCGGCGGCCGCACCGACTCGTACCGCTGCCGCGACCGGTAGGACAGCACCCCGAGCAGGACCAGCCCCAACGCCGGGACCAGCGCGCCGAGCAGGATCTGCCGCCCGGGATGCCCGGCCACGGCCCGTAGCGGCGCCAGCCACCAGTGCCGGCCGAGGCACGCCGGGTCGGTGCCGCACTGGTACGCCACCACGTCGACGGTCCCCATCGCGACCACGACCAGCCCGTTGAGGGTCAGGGCGAGGGCCCCGACCCGGACGGCCCAGCGGTGCGGGCCGCTGCGCCGGGCCCGCGGCGAGCACATCCACCCGGCCAGGTTGGCCAGCAGGAACGGCAGCAGCAGCAACCACAGCACCCGGCTGCCGGAGCGGGAGGTCAGCCCGCCCCAGGAGTACGCCTCGACGTGCCGGCCGACGCCGCCGGCCGAGATGTCCGTGCTCCGGTAGAAGCCGGCCACCGAGTCGCCGGCCACCTGCTGCGGGGCCAGGTCGCCGAGCAGCGCGCCGGGGGTGGTGCCCCCGACGCCGTGCACGCGCAGCTCGGTCACCCCGGACAGGTCGGCCGCGGGCGGCACCTGTCCGGACGGGCGCGCGCCGCCGTACACGGGTACGGGCATGTGACCCACCTTCCCGACGGGACCGGCGCCGCCGAACGCTAGCGGGTAGGAATGGAGCCATGACAGGACTCCAGGCCGCGCAGAAGAACTGGGGCGGCAACGTGACGTTCGGGGCCCGCCGGGTCCTCCGGCCGCGCTCGGTGGACGAGCTGCGCGGCATGGTCGCCGGCGCCGACCGGATCAAGGCGCTCGGCACGCTGCACTCGTTCAGCCGGGTCGCCGACACCAGCGGCGACCTGGTCACCCTGACCGACCTGCCGCCGCGGCTGGAGATCGAGGGCGACACGGTGACGGTCGGCGCCGGGATGCGGTTCGGCGAGCTGGTCGGGCCGCTGCACCGGGCCGGCCGGGCCCTGCACAACCTCGGCTCGCTGCCGCACATCTCGGTCGGCGGCGCCTGCGCGACCGCCACCCACGGCTCCGGCGACGGCAACCCGTGCCTGGCCGCGGCGGTGCAGAGCTACGAGATGGTCACCGCCGGCGGCGAGCTGATCACCGTGGACGACCCGGCGGCGGTGGTCGCGCTGGGCCGGCTCGGTGTCGTCACCGCGCTCACGCTGAAGACCCAGCCGGCGTACGACATCCAGCAGGTCGTGTACGACGACCTGCCCGCCGGCGCCCTGGACGACGACCTCGACGGCGTGTTCGGCGCGGCGTACAGCGTGAGCCTGTTCACCCGGTTCCGCGGGGAGAGCTTCGAGATGGCCTGGCTGAAGCGGCGGGTCGACCCGGGCGCGCCCTGGGCGCCGCCGGAGACCTGGCTCGGCGCCACCCGCGCGCCCGAGCAGCGCCACCCCATCCCGGGCGAGAACGGCGACGAGTGCACCCTGCAGGACGGGCTGCCGGCGCCCTGGCACACCCGGCTGCCGCACTTCCGGCTGGAGTTCACGCCCAGCAAGGGCGAGGAGATCCAGTCCGAGTTCTTCGTACCGCGCGAGCACGGCGCCGCCGCGGTCCGGGCGGTGCGGGCGCTGGGCGAGCGGCTGGCCCCGGTGCTGCTCGTCTCCGAGATCCGCACGATCGCGGCCGACGACCTGCCGGCCAGCATGGCCTTCGGCCGGGACAGCGTCGCCCTGCACTTCACCTGGGTGCAGGACCAGCCCGCGGTCGAGGCCGCGGTGGCCGAGGTGGAGGCGGCGATCGCCGACTTCGACCCCCGGCCGCACTGGGGCAAGGTCTTCACGATGACCCCGCGCCGGCTGCCGGAGCTGCGCGCGCTGGCCGACCGGCTGGACCCGGACGGCGTCTTCGCCAATGACTTCGCCGACGAATACCTGTAACGTTGGCAATTCGTGCGCAGAAATGAGAAAAGCGCCCTCGAAAGGCGCTGGGCTCATTTTACGGAATGGGGATAGGGCTTGTCAATCGAGGACGTCGAGACCGAGCAGGCGTACGTGTCGATGCTGTACGGCCGGCTCGACCGGCTGCGGCAGCGGGCCGCCGGCTGGCTGGCCGAGACGCTGATCGGCGGGGTGGCCACGCCCGACCAGGGCATGTCCGAGCGGGACGTCACCGCGGCCGGCTGGTCCCGGCGGATCGGCCAGCTCGACGCGGCCGAGAACGGCCTGTGCTTCGGGCGGCTGGACCTCGACGGCGGCGAGCAGCGCTACGTCGGCCGGCTCGGGATCGTCGACGAGGACGGCGACTACGAGCCGCTGCTGCTGGACTGGCGGGCCCCGGCGGCCCGGCCGTTCTACGTCGCGACCGCGGCCCGGCCGGAGGGGGTGCGGCGGCGCCGGCACATCCGGACCCGGCTGCGCCAGGTGACCCGGGTCGACGACGAGGTGCTGGACCTGACCGACCCGGCGGCCGCGACCGACACCGGCCCGGCCGGCGAGGCCGCCCTGCTGGCGGCGCTGGGCGCGGCCCGGACCGGGCGGATGGCCGACATCGTGGAGACCATCCAGGCCGAGCAGGACCACGTCATCCGGGCGCCGCACGGCGGCGTGCTGGTCGTGCAGGGCGGCGCCGGCACCGGCAAGACCGCGGTCGCGCTGCACCGGGCGGCCTACCTGCTCTACACGTACCGGCAGCAGCTGGAGAAGCGCGGCGTGCTCGTGGTCGGGCCGAACGCGACCTTCCTGCGCTACATCGGCGAGGTGCTGCCGGCGCTGGGCGAGACCGCGGTCGTGCTGGCCCCGGTCTCCGGCCTCTTCCCGGGCATCACCGCCGACCGGGTCGAGTCCGAGGAGGCGGCCGAGATCAAGGGCCGCCTCGCCATGGCCGAGGTGATCGCCGACGCGGTGAAGGAGCGGCAGCACGTGCCGGACGGGGCGTTGGTGCTGACCCTGGACGGCGACCGGGTCCGGATCCCGGCCGCCGCGATCCGGCGGGCCCGGACCACGGCCCGGCGCACCCGGCGCCCGCACAACGAGGCCCGGCCGGTGTTCGCGGAGCAGTTCGTGGCCGTGGTCGCGGCCGAGTACGCCGCCGACCTGGGCGAGCGCTCGGGTGCCGGCCGGGCGCTGACCGGCGTCGCCGACGAGCTGGATCTCGACCTGCTCACCGCCCAGCTGGCCGACAACGACGCCGTGCTGGATGCGCTGGACGAGCTGTGGCCGAGCCTGACCCCGCCGCGGCTGCTGACCGACCTGTACGCGTCGGCGGCCCGGCTGACCGCGGCCGGACTGTCCGACGCGGACGCCCAGCGGCTGGTCCGGGAACCCGGCGGCGGCTGGACCGCGGCCGACGTGCCGCTGCTGGACGAGGCGGCCGAGCTGCTCGGCATCGACGACCGGGCCGAGCGGGCGCTGGCCGCGGCCCGCCGCCGGCAGGAGATCGAGCAGGCCCAGGACGTGCTGGACATCCTGTCCGGCTCGGGGGCGCAGGAGGCCGACGACCTCGACGACGGCCTGGAGAACGCCGACCGGCTCTCCGCCGTCGACCTGATCGACGCCGCCCGGCTGGCCGAGCGGCACGAGGAGGGCGACGACCGGGAGCTGGCCGAGCGCGCGTACGACGACCGCACCTGGACGTACGGGCACGTGGTGGTGGACGAGGCCCAGGAGCTGTCGGCGATGGCCTGGCGGCTGCTGATGCGGCGCTGCCCGAGCCGGTCGCTGACCCTGGTCGGCGACGTGGCCCAGACCAGCGACCGGGCCGGGGCCAGCTCCTGGCAGCAGGTGCTGGAGCCGTACGTGGGGACGCGGTTCCGGCTGGAGGAGCTGACCGTCAACTACCGCAACCCGGCCGAGCTGATGGCGGTCGCGGCCGGCGTGCTGGCCGCGCTCGACCCGCCGGTGACGCCGCCGCGGTCGGTGCGGGAGACGGGCGAGCACCCGTGGCACGCGCCGTACGACCCGGGGACGCTGCCGGACGTGGTCAAGGCCGAGCGGGAGGCGGTCGGCGACGGCCGGGTCGCGGTGATCGTGCCGGCGGCCCGGGCCGCGGAGGTCCGGGACGCGCTGGGCCTGACCGACGACCTCGACCTGACCGACCCGGTCGTGGTGCTGACGGTCAAGCAGGCCAAGGGGCTGGAGTTCGACTCGGTGCTGGTGGTCGACCCGGCCGGCATCCTGGCCGGGTCCCCGCGCGGCACGAACGACCTGTACGTGGCGCTGACCCGGTCCACCCGCCGGCTCGGCGTCCTGCCGGACGGGCCGCTGCCGCCGATGCTGTCCGCGATGGACGAACCGGTCGCGGCGGCGAGCTGAGCGGTCGGGGCGCGCGGCGGCGGGCTGGGCGGGGCGGCGACAGCGCCGCCCCGCCCCTCGCTCAGACCTCGAAGCAGCGGACCGGCGGCCCGTCC
>DATINN010000710.1:0-1785 GCA_035474175.1 Mycobacteriales bacterium
GAACGCCATCGGGTCGGCCTTGTCCCGCCACTGGCCGTCCTGGCCCAGGATCGAGAACTTGTACTTCGCACCCGGCACCACGCCCGGCACGAAGATCTCCCACACCCCCGACGAGCCCAGCGACCGCATCGGGTACGCCCGGCTCTGCCAGTAGTCGAAGTCGCCGGTCACCCGCACGCCGCGGGCGTTGGGGGCCCAGACCGCGAACGAGGTGCCGGACACCGGCCCGTGCGGGGTGTCGTAGGTCCGCACGTGCGCGCCGAGCGCGTCCCAGAGCCGCTCGTGCCGGCCCTCGCTGATCAGGTGCAGGTCGATCTCGCCCAGCGTGGGCAGCCACCGGTACGCGTCGTCGACGGTCAGCGTCTCCGCGCCGCCGCCCTCGGTCGGGTAGGCCACCTCGAGCCGGTAGTCGCTCACCGGGCCGGGCACCACGGCCGCGAACACGCCGGCCGGGTGCACCTGCTCCAGCTCGTGCCGGCGGTCGCCGAAGACGGCGGTGACGGCGCGGGCGTCCGGGCGCAGGGTGCGCACGACCAGCCGGCCCGGCACCGGCGGCTGCGGGTCGGCCCCGGAATCGAGCTCGACCGCGCCGGTCCCAGGTGCTGTGCCGGTCGCGGTGGTGGTCCCGTTGGTCCCGTTGGCAGGCGGCACCGCCCCGCCCGGCAACGGCGGCACCGACGCCGCCGCCGCGGCGGCCTGGTCGATCGCGTCCGGCCCGCTGGTGGCCGACGCGACCGGTCCCGGCGGCTCCGGCTCGGACAGCCGGACCGGGTGCAGCCCGAGCAGCGAGTGCGGGTCGTGGTGCACGCCGCCGACGAGCCGGTCCAGCTCCTCCCGCGACACCCCGGCGGGATCCGCGGCCAGCTCCGTCGACGTCAAGGCCGTGCTCCTTCGGTGAGGCGGGCCAGCGAGGCCAGCGGGATCGGCAGCCAGGACGGTCGGTTACGTGCCTCGTAGACGGCCTCGTAAACCGCCTTGTCGGCCTCGTACGCCCGCAGCAGCACGGCGTCGTCGCGCGGGTCGAGCCCGCCCGACTCGACGTACCCGTCCAGGAACGAGTCCCGGTTGCGCTGGAACCACTCGTCGGCGCGGTAGACCAGCTGCGGGTGGTGCGGCTGGTCGGCCAGCAGCTGCCGGGCCGCGTAGTCGAACGAGCGCAGCATGCCGGCCAGGTCGCGGACCGGCGAGTCCAGCCCGGTCCGCTCGTCCAGCGGCTTGGCCGGCTCGCCCTCGAAGTCGAGCACCACCCACCGGTGCGAGGTGCGCAGCACCTGGCCCAGGTGGTAGTCGCCGTGCACCCGCTGCACCGGCACCCCGGCCGGGTGCGCGCCGAGCGCGGCGAAGGCCTCCCGCAGCCCGGTCGCGTAGTCGGCCAGCTGCGGGACGGCCGGCAGCGCCGCGTCCAGCCGGCGCTCCATCTGGGTGGCCAGCTCGGCCAGCTCGGCGGTGGTCAGCCGGCCGGTCGGCAGCGCCGCGGCCAGGTCGGCGTGCACCTCGGCGGTGGCCTGCCCGAGCCGGAACGCCTCGCCGGCGAAGTCGCCGCCGACCTCGTCGGGGTAGAGGTCAGCCTCGACCAGCAGGTCGCGCACGCTCGACAACGCGACCGTCCATCCGTCGGTGGCGGTGCGCAGGAACGCCTGCATCATGCCGAGGTGGCCCTCGTGCACATCTCCCGCCCCGTCCTCCCAGTGCGCCGAGACCCAGCCGAGCAGCGGAGCGACGTTCTCAGAGCCACGGCGGGTGAGGGCCTCGTGGATCTCGATGTCGGGGTTGCCCCCTGGCGCC
>DATINN010000711.1:0-5352 GCA_035474175.1 Mycobacteriales bacterium
CGTCCCGGAGCGCTGGCGGTCGGCGAAGATCCGCAGCGGCACCAGCGGCTGCGGCGACCGCCGCTCCACCGCGACGAACGCGACCAGCAGCACGACCGCGCCGGCCAGCGTGCCGGCCACGGCCGGGTCGGTCCAGTGCCCGACCCCGGTGGAGTCGGTCGCGGCCCGCAGCACGCCGTAGACCAGCAGCGTCACCCCGAGCGTGCCGGTGGCCGCGCCGGCCAGGTCGAAGCGCCCCGAGCGGGTGTCGGGCTCCGGCAGTGCCCGCGGCGCCAGCAGCACCAGCGCGATCCCGATCGGCACGTTGACCAGCAGCACCCAGCGCCAGGACAGCCAGGTGGTGATCGCGCCCCCGGCGACCAGGCCGAGCGGGCTGCCCACGCTGGCGATGGCCACGTACGCGCCCAGCGCCCGGGCCCGGACCGGTCCCTCCGCGAACGTGGCCGCGATCAGCGACAGCGCCGCCGGTGACGCCCCGGCCGCGCCGATCCCCTGCAGGGCCCGGCAGGCCAGCAGCTGCCACTCGGCCTGGGCCAGCCCGCCGAGCAGCGAGGCGACGGTGAACAGCACCAGCCCGGCCACGAAGACCCGGCGCAGCCCGAGCAGGTCGCCGGCCCGGCCGCCGAGCAGCAGCAGCCCGCCGAAGGCGACCGAGTAGGCCGTCACCACCCAGGCCAGCCCGGCGTCGGAGAAGCCGAGCGAGCCCTGGATGGCCGGCAGTGCGACGTTGACCACGGTCGCGTCGAGCAGGAAGACGAGCTGGGCGACCGAGATGACCCACAGGGCCAGCCGGCCGCCCTCGCGCGGCGCGGTCGCGCCGCCCTCGCGCGGCGCGGTCACCGCGGGGCCGACGCCGCGACCTCCAGGCGGCGGCGCAGCGGCTCGCGCAGGACCTTGCCCAGCGAGTTGCGCGGCAGCTCCCAGACGAACTGGACCCGGTCCGGGGACAGCACCGCGGCCGTGCCCTCGGCCGCCAGGTGGTCGCGCAGCTCCTGGACCGTGGGCGGCGTCCCGGCCGGCACCACCACGGCGCAGACCAGGTCCGCGCCCGGCACCGCCGGGTCGGGGTAGCCGACCAGCACCACGTCGGTGATCGCCGGGTGCCGCATCAGGATCGTCTCCACCTCCAGGGTGGACACCTTCTGCCCGGAGGCCCGGGTGATCAGGTCGGTGCGCCGGCCGGTGATCCGGATGCCGCCGCGGCCGTCGTCGCGGGCCAGGTCGCCGGTGTCGAACCAGCCCTCCTCGTCCAGGGTCGACTCGTACAGCTCCCGCTGGCCGAGGTAGCCCAGGGTCTGGGAGGCGCCCCGGACCAGCAGCCGGCCGACGTCCTGCCCCGGCTCGGTCGCGATCTTCACCTGCATCCACGGCATCGGGCTGCCGTCGCTGCCGGCGCCCCAGCCCTCCGGGTCCTCGGGCCGGGTCAGCGTGACCCCGCCGTTCTCCGTCATCCCCCACAGCGTGTGCGCGGGCACGTCGAGCACCTCCCGCACGGCCCGGATCAGGTCGGGCTGCACCGGCGCCGACCCGGACACGATCCGGTGCAGCGAGGAGGTGTCCCGCGGCTTCTCCCGCTGGATCGCCAGCAGGTTGACCAGGTAGCTCGGGGACAGGTACGCCCAGGTGATGTGGTGCCGCTCGACCAGGTCGAGGAACAGGTCCATGTCCGTGTTGACGTCCTGCATGACGGTCGTCGCGCCGAGCAGCACCGGCATCGACACCGCGAAGGAGGAGCCGGCCATGTGGGTGAGGAAGTTGGGCACCGAGATCACGTCGTCCGGCCCGAGGTGCTGCGACTCGGCGACGGTGCGGGCAGCCGCGTAGAGCGTGTTCTGGCTGTGCACGACGGCCTTCATCTGGCCGGTGGTGCCGGAGGTGTAGAGCAGCAGCACGGGGTCGTCGGCGCCGCCGGGCTCGATCCCGGCGGGCAGGTCCCGCTCGGTGCGGACGAAGAACTCCTCGAAGTCCAGGGCGCCGGTGCGGGCGGCGTCGCCGAGCACCACGCGGTGCCGCAGCGTGTCCGGGGCGACGGCCTGCAGCCGCTTGTCGTAGTCGACGCCGCCGAAGCTGTCCACGGTCACGCAGACGGTGGCCCGGCTGGCCGTCAGCACGTGCGCCAGCTCCCGCTCGGCCAGCACCGGGATGACCGGCGAGCTGACCGCGCCGATCCGGGCGCAGGCCAGGAACAGCGGGCCGAGCAGCCACCGGTTGGGCAGGTAGACCGCGACCACGTCGCCGCGGCCGACCCCGAGCTCGACCAGCGCGGCCGCGCACCGGGTGACCGCCGCGCCGTACTCGGCCCAGCTCAGGGTGCGGTCCGGCGCACCCCCGGCGTACGCGATGACGGCCGGGTGGTCCGGACGCTCCCGGACGTTGCGGTCGAGGTCGTCGAGGAAGGTGGTCTCGCGCCACCAGCCGTCGGCGTACCAGGCCGCCGCCTGCTCGGCCGGCGGTCGGCTCAGGGTGTCCCACATCGGGGCGTCCTCCTCACCAGCCCGTCGGATTTGGTACGGACCGGGACCGACGGGGAAGACTGGACCATACGGGCGGTAAGACTCCTTCCCCCGGCGAGCCGGGCGTACACGAGTGGAGGGCCGGCGTGAACATCGGTGTTCTCGGCTGGGATCACGGCGACGAGGATCCGGACTCCCCCGGGCTGGCCGAGGCCGGGCGGCGGCGCGGCCACGACACCAGCCTGGTCACCCTGGACGAGGTCGGCTACGCGGCGGCCGCGTCCGGGCTGCGGGTGCTGCTGGGCGGGGCGCCGGCGGAGTCGTTCGACGCGGTGATCTGCCGGGCCAACCTCTACGGCGACTGGCACGTGCGGCCGTTCACCGGGTGGGAGGAGCGGCTGGAGAAGCTGCAGGCGGTCAGCGCGGCGCTGGGGCCGCGGATGTTCGACCCGGCCGACGTGTGGTTCGCCGGCTACAGCAAGTTCCTGACCGCGCAGAAGCTGGCCGCGGCCGGGCTGCCGGCGCCGCCGACCCGGTCCGCGACGTCGCTGGCCGACGTGGCCGCCGCGGTGGCCGAGTTCGGGCCGACCGTGGTCAAGCCGTCCTTCGGGCTGCGGGCGATGGACGTCGAGCGGGTCGACGACCCGTCCGACCCGGCCGCCGCCGCCCTGGTGGAGCGGCTGCTGCACAGCTACGGCGCGCTGCTGTGCACGCCCTACTACCCGACCGAGCACGGCGAGTTCCGCATCACGGTCGGCGGCGAGGCGATGCCGATCGACATGCTCAAGCTCCCGGCGTACGGGGCCTGGCGGGTCAAGACGCTGGAGGGCGCGAGCTTCGAGCGGCTGGACGCGCCGCCGGAGCTGGCCGACCTGGCCCTGCGGGCGGCCCGGGCGATGGGCCTGACGCTGGCCGGGCTGGACATCCTGCCGACGGCCGGCGGCTACGTCATCCTCGAGGTCAACCCGGTCGCCGGGTTCCTCAACATCTTCGGCGAGGGGCCGCGCCAGGAGGTCTTCGACGGCGTCTACGACTGGATCGAGAAGCACGCGGGCTGATCTGATCGCGTCCATGCGACTCACGGTTCTCGGCGGAAGCGGGGCCTGGCCGGCGCCCGGCGGCGGGTGCAGCGGCTACCTGGTCGAGGAGGACGGGTTCCGGCTGCTGGTCGACCCCGGGTACGCGACGGTGCCGCGGCTGCCCGTCCCCCCGGCCGCGGTCGACGCGGTGCTGGTCTCGCACGGGCACCCCGACCACTGCGCCGACCTCAACCCGCTGCTGCGGGCCCGGGTGCTGCCCGGCGGCGCCCCGGTCCTGCCGGTGTACGCGCTGCCGGGGGCGCTGGACGCGGTGCTGGCGCTGGACGCGCCGCCGATGCTGGCCGGGTCGTACGCGCTGCACGACCTGGCGGCGGCGACGGCGATCGGTCCGTTCGCGGTCCGGTCCGTGCGGCTGCCGCACTTCGTGCCGAATCTCGGGGTCCGGCTGGACGCCGGCTCGTCCCTGGCCTACACCGGCGACGCGGCGCCGGACGACGCGGTGCTGGAGCTGGCCCGGGACGTGGACGTGCTGCTGGCCGAGGCATCCTTCGTGGACACCGTGCCGGAGAAGCAGCGGGCCGGGCTCAACACGGCGGCCACCGTCGGCGGCCAGGCCGCGGCCGCGGGCGCGCGGCGGCTGGTGCTGACCCACCTGTTCCCGACGACGGACCCGGCCGGCGCCCTCGCCGCCGCCCGCGAGTCGTACACCGGTCCGGTCGACGTGGCCCGGCCCGGGCTGGTCATCTAGCCGGCCGGGGCTGGTCATCCAGGCGGCCCGGCCGGGCTGGTCGTCTAGGCGAACAGGACCTCGGCCGCGACCGGGCGGTAGCCCGCGGACAGGAACATGCGCAGGCTGGCCACGTTGGCCGGCGAGACCTGGGCCCACAGCGGCTCACCCGGCGGGACCAGGCCGCCGGCCGCGGTGACGAGGGCCCGGCCCAGGCCGCGGCCGCGGTGGGCCGGGTCGACCTCCAGCGAGACCTCCCAGCGGCCGGCCAGCCCACGGCCGAGGATGAGGATCGCGCCGGGCACGGTCCAGGCCCGGACGTCGACCCGGTAGCGCTCGGCCCGGCGCAGCCGCGCGGACTCCGCCGCCACCACCGGCTCCAGCACGATCCCCGCCACCCCGGCCCGGTCCGGCCGGTCCACCCGGGCCGCCGGGTGCGCTGGGCCCGGCGGGGTCGACAACTCCGGCGAGGTCGGCGGGGCGGGCGGGGTGCGGGGTGGGGCGACCAGGACCGTGTCGTACGCGCCCGGCTCGGCGCCGACCCGGTCGGCCAGCGCGGCCAGGAAGCGGGCCGACATCGGCGCCGACAGCGAGCCCGGCGGCAGCACCGACCGCACCCAGCCGGGGTCGACGTCCGCGGTGATGACGTGGTGGGCGGTGAAGCCGACCACCCCCGCCACCGCTCCCCCGGCCGACCGCGGCAGCACGACCACGCCGCCGTCCGGCGTCGGCGGGTTGCCGGCCGCGGCCGCCGCCAGCACCTCGGCCAGACCCACGCCGGCCACCCTAGGGCGTGACGTTGGCGGCCAGCCGGGCCAGCAGGTCGGCCAGCCGGGCCACCTCGGCGTCGGTGAGCCCGGTGCGCAGCCGGCGGTCGTGCTCGACCGCGGCCTCGCGCAGGGTCCGGAACAGCGCGGTGCCGGCGTCGGTCAGCTCGACCACCGACGTGCGGCGGCTGGCCGGGTCGCGGCGCCGGGTGACCAGCCCGGCCGCCTCCATCCCGTCCAGGTGGTGGCTGAGCGTCGCCCCCCGGATTCCGACCGCGTCGGCCAGCTCGCTCTGGCTGCGGGACGAGCCGGTCTTCAGCGCCCGCAGCACCAGCCAGACCGGCAGCGACCCGCCGGCCGCGGCC
>DATINN010000712.1:0-3180 GCA_035474175.1 Mycobacteriales bacterium
GCTCAGCACCCGCAGCGCCGCCCCGCCCAGGTCCGGGCCGGTGGAGTCGCACCGGTTGCCGGTGAACACCGAGTCGATGACGGCGAACCGGCCGCCGCGCACGAAGATCGCGCCGCCGCCCCCGCCCTCGGTCATGTCGCCCGTCGAGTTGCCGCCGGTGAAGGTCAGCCACTGCACGGTCAGCTTCGGGGTGGCCTGGTCCTGGCAGTGTGAGGTGGTGTAGCCCTGCTTGGCGTCGCAGGTGTTCTGGTAGAGGATCCGGCGGACGCCGCCGCCGGAGAGCGTGACCTTGCCGCCGCCGTCCAGGACCAGGCTGGGATGGGCGTTGACGACCTTCGCGGTCTGGGTCATCGCGATCGTGACCGGGCTGGGCCCGCAGTCGAACGTGACGACCCCGCCGGCCGCGACCGCGGCCACCACGGCGGCCGAGGTGCAGCCGGCCGGGCTGCCGGTGCCGATCACCCGGGTCGGGCGCGAGGTGTCGACGAGGGCGCCGCCGCCGGGGGCGGGCGGTCCGGCCGGGGCCGGCTTCGCGGGGGCCGCCTTCGGGGCCGGCGTCCGCGGCGCCGCGACGACCTTGCCCGCGGACGGGATCGGCGGCGCCGGCGTCGCGGTCGTGGTCACCGCGGCCGGCGCGCTCGGGCTGCTCGGCGCGGGCGCGGCGGCCTCCACGGCGCCGACGCTGGGCCGGGCGGGGGACCCGCAGCCGGCGAGGGCCGCCATTCCCGCCACGACCAGACACACCCGCCGCAACCGCACCGCGGGAGGCTAGCACCACCCGGGGACGATCCTTACGGCAGCGCGGCGACCAGCTCGGCCACCGAGCGGCGGCGGCCGGTGTAGAACGGGACCTCCTCGCGGACGTGCCGCCGGGTGACCGAACCCCGCAGGTGCCGCATCAGGTCCACGATCCGGTCCAGCTCGTCGGCCTCGAAGGCGAGGATCCACTCGTAGTCGCCCAGCGCGAACGAGGCCACCGTGTTGGCCCGCACGTCCGGGTAGTCGCGGGCCATCCGGCCGTGCTCGGCCAGCATCGTGCGCCGCTCCGCGTCCGGCAGCAGATACCACTCGTACGAGCGGACGAACGGGTAGACGCAGACCCAGTCCCGGGCCTCCTCCTCGGCCAGGAACGCCGGGACGTGGCTCTTGTTGAACTCGGCCGGCCGGTGCAGCGCCAGCTGCGACCAGACCGGCTCCAGGGTCCGGCCCAGCGCGGTCCGCCGGAACAGCCCGTACGCCTCCTGCAGGGCGTCGGCGGTCGAGGCGTGCCACCAGACCAGCACGTCGGCGTCGGCCCGCAGCGCGGAGACGTCGTACGTGCCCCGGATCGTCACGTCCTTGGCGTCGAGCTGCTCGAACAGCTCCGACACCTCCGCGGCCACCGGCACCCGGTCGGCCGGCAGCGGCGAGGCCGACCGGAACACCGACCACCCCGTGTACCGGATCAGCTCGTTGAGCTCACGCGCCTTCTTCCCATCCACGCCCACGGCTCGATTCTCGCAGGTGTTCCACGACCTGCGCGGCCGCGGCATAGCCGGAGCGCACGCAGGCGGGCACGCCGACCCCGTCGAAGGCGGCCCCGCACACGGCCAGCCCCGGCACCCGGCCCACGTCCGCGCGGATGCGGCGGACCCGCTCCAGGTGACCCGGCGCGTACTGCGGGAGGGCGCCGCCCCAGCGGGTGACCCGGTGCGCGATCGGGGCCGAGCGGATGCCGGCCAGCGCGGTGAGCTGCCCCAGCACCAGCCGGACCAGCTCGGTGTCGTCGCGGTGCAGCACCCGGGCCTCCCGGTGCCGGCCGACCGACGCCCGCACGATCGCGACGTCGTGGCCGGCCAGGTGGGCCCACTTGTTCGACGAGTACGTCACCGCCTTGACCGGGCCGCCGCCCTCGGGCGAGGGCACCAGCAGCCCGGAGCCGGTCAGGCCGGCCAGCGCGGCGGCCGGGAAGGCCAGCGTGACGATGCCGATCGACGCGTACTCCATCGCGGCCAGCTCGTGCGCGGCCCACGGCGCCAGCCCCTCCAGCAGGCCGGCCGCCTTGCCCGCGGGCGCCGCCACCACGACCGCGTCCGCGACCAGCGCCACCGGGTCGGGCACCGGACCGCCGACCAGCCGGAACCCGCCGCCCGTGGTGCGCTCGATCCGCCGGATCGGCAGCCGCAGCCGGACGTCGGCGCCCGAGGCCCGGGCCACCGCCTCCGGCAGCACGCCCATCCCGCCGTCGAGCGCGGCGAAGGCCGGGCCGGCGTCGGGCGGCGCCGCGTCCACCACCGAGCGGGCCGCCGCGACCAGCTTGCCGCCCTGCTCGTCCAGCGCCGCGGCCAGCGCCGGCATCGTCGCCCGCAGCGACAGCCCGTCGGCACGTCCCGCGTACACCCCGCCCAGCAGCGGGTCGACGAGCTTGTCGACGACCTCGCGGCCGAGCCGCCGGGCCACGTAGTGCCCCACCGACGGGTCGCCCAGCGGCGCCGGCTCGGGCCGGTCGGCGCCGACCAGGGCCAGCCCCTCCTCGGACAGCAGCCCGCTGCGGCGCAGCGCCGACCGGTCGCCGGGCACGCCCAGCACGGTCCGGGCCGGCAGCCGGTGGCAGACCCCGTCGACGGCGACGGAGGCCTCGTTGGTCAGCGGGTGGATCAGCTGGTCGCCGAGGCCGACCGCGCGGACCAGCTCGACGCCCTCCGGCTGCCGGGCCAGGAACGTCTCGGCGCCCTCGTCCACCGGGAGGCCGCCGACCGCGGACACCCGCAGCTTGCCGCCGACCTTCGAGGCGCCGTCGACGATGGTGACCCGGGTGCCCGGTGGAGCCTCCCGGCTCACCGCCAGCGCCGCGGACAGCCCCGCGATGCCCGCTCCGATCACCACGACGCGCGTCACGGATCTATCTTGCTCGCTCCCCGCGGACGGATCGAGACCGGATCGCGATCTCGGTCCGGGAACCACTCCCCCGGGCCCGCGGTCGCACCTGCCACCACCGTCCGAGGAGGCACAGTGAACGTTCGTACGAGCCGGTTGGGGCTGGTCGCGGTGTCGGCCGCGCTGGCCGGGACGCTGATCGGCTGCAGTTCCGGCAGCTCCGGCAGCGACAGCGGCTCGGCCGCCGGGGCCGCGGTCTCCGACGTGGGAGTCCCGGCGCCGGCCGGGGCCGACACGGCCGGGGGCAAGCCGCCCGCGTCGGCC
>DATINN010000713.1:0-6058 GCA_035474175.1 Mycobacteriales bacterium
CGTCACCGACCCGACCCGGGTCCGGCAGATCGTCGACGGCCTGGCCGAGAACGCCCTGCGCGTCACGCCGGCCGGCCGCCCCGTCGTCCTGGCCCTGTACGAGACGCCCGGCGCGGCCGTCCTGCAGGTCCGCGACGGCGGTCCCGGCCTGTCCGAGGCCGACCTCCCGGTCGCCTTCGAGCGGTCGGTCCTCTACCAGCGCTACCGCGGCGTACGCCAGGTCGGCACCGGTGTCGGCCTGGCCCTGGTGCACGGGCTGACCACCCGCCTGGGCGGCACCGCCGCGGCCGGACGGGCGCCCGAGGGCGGCGCCTGCTTCACCGTCCGGCTGCCGCTGCGCCCACCGGTCCCCACCAGCACGGTCCCCCTCCCGTACGGGGGCGGCTCGGTTCCCGCACCCGGCGGTCGGTAGGGTGCCGGAAGGGGCAGCCGACGAAGGGACCAGCGTGAGCGTTCTCGACGAGATCCTCGTCGGAGTCCGCGCCGACGTCGCCACTCGCGAGGCCGCCGTCCCGTTCGCCCAGGTCAAGGCGGCAGCGGCGCGACGGCCGGCAGCGAAGGACGCGATCGCGGCGCTGCGGGCGCCGGGGGTGGGTGTCATCGCCGAGGTGAAGCGCTCCAGCCCGTCCGCGGGCGAGATCAGCGCGATCCCGGACCCGGCCTGGCTGGCGGGGGAATACGAGTCGGGCGGTGCGCGGGTGATCAGCGTGCTGACCGAGGAGCGCCGGTTCTCCGGCTCGTTCGCCGACCTGGACGCGGTCCGGGCCCGGGTGGAGGTGCCGGTGCTCTGCAAGGACTTCATCGTGTCCTCCTACCAGGTGCACGAGGCCCGGGCCCACGGCGCCGACATGGTGCTGCTGATCGTGGCCGCCCTGGAGCAGAACGCGCTGGTCGGTCTGGTCGAGCGGATCGAGTCGCTCGGCATGACCCCGCTGGTCGAGGTGCACGACGAGGCCGAGGCCGACCGGGCGCTGGAGGCCGGGGCCAAGGTGATCGGGGTCAACGCCCGCAACCTCAAGACGCTCGAGGTCGACCGCAGCGTGTTCGAGCGGATCGCGCCGGGGCTGCCGAGCCGGGTGCTGAAGATCGCCGAGTCCGGCGTGCGCCACTCCCACGACCTCATCGCGTACGCGGGGGCCGGGGCGGACGCGGTCCTGGTCGGCGAGGGGATAGTGACCAAGGCGAGCCCGCGGCAGGCCGTGGCCGAGCTGGTCACGGCCGGGTCCCACCCGGCGACCCCCCGACCGGCCCACGACCGCTGACGCGCGCACACTGATCCGGTGACCGACACGACCCTCACCGTCCCCGACCCGTCCGGGCACTACGGGCCCTACGGTGGCCGCTTCGTCCCGGAGGCCCTGATCGCCGCGCTGGACGAGCTGGCCGCCGCGTACGAGGAGGCCCGGCGCGACCCGGCGTGGACGGCCGAGCTGGACCGGCTGCTGCGGACGTACGTGGGGCGGCCGACGCCGCTGACCGACGCGGCCCGGCTGACCGCGCACGCCGGCGGGGCCCGGATCCTGTTCAAGCGCGAGGACCTGGCCCACACCGGCTCGCACAAGCTCAACAACGCGCTCGGGCAGGCGCTGCTGGCGAAGCGGATGGGCAAGGGCCGGGTGATCGCCGAGACCGGGGCCGGGCAGCACGGGGTCGCGACCGCGACCGCCTGCGCGTACCTGGGCCTGGAGTGCGTGGTCTACATGGGCGAGGAGGACACCGTCCGGCAGGCCCTCAACGTGGCGCGGATGCGGATGCTCGGCGCCACGGTGGTGGCGGTGAAGACCGGCACCCGGACGCTGAAGGACGCGATCACCGAGGCCATGCGGGACTGGGTCACCAACGTGGCCTCGACCCACTACGTGATCGGGTCGGTGATGGGGCCGCACCCGTTCCCGATGATCGTGCGCGACTTCCAGCGGGTGATCGGCGACGAGGCCCGGGGCCAGGTGCTGGAGCTGACCGGGGCGCTGCCGACCGCGGTGACCGCCTGCGTCGGCGGCGGGTCCAACGCGATGGGGATCTTCGCCGCGTTCGTGCCGGACGCGACCGTGCAGCTCATCGGCTACGAGGCCGGCGGGGCCGGGGTCGAGGGCGCGATGCACGCGGCCACGATCGCGGCCGGCCGGCCCGGCGTGCTGCACGGCATGCGGACCTACCTGCTGCAGGACCCGGACGGGCAGACGCTGCCGACGGCGTCGATCTCGGCCGGGCTGGACTACCCCGGGGTCGGGCCGGAGCACGCCTGGCTCTACGACTCCGGGCGGGCGACGTACCGGTCGGTGACCGACGGGCAGGCCATGGAGGCGCTGCGGCTGCTCGCGCACACCGAGGGCATCCTGTGCGCGATCGAGACGGCGCACGCGGTCCACGGCGCGGTCGAGCTGGCCCGGGAGCTGGGACCGGAGCAGGTCGTGCTGGTCTGCCTGTCCGGGCGCGGGGACAAGGACATGGACACGGCGGCCCGCTGGTTCGACCTGTTCGACGCGGACGCGGCGACATGAGCGGCCTGACCGAGGCGTTCGCGACCGCCCGGGCCCAGGACCGGGCCACGCTGGTCGGCTACCTGCCGGCCGGGGCGACGCCGGACGCGACGTTCACCGCGATGGTGGACGGCGGCGTGGACGTCTTCGAGGTCGGCCTGCCCTACTCGGACCCGGTCATCGACGGGCCGGTGATCCAGCAGGCGGTGGACCGGGCGCTGGCCGCCGGGACCACCCCGGCCACGGTGCTGCGCACGGTCGAGGCGGTGGCCCGGACCGGGGTGCCGGTCGTCGTGATGACCTACTGGAACCCGGTCGAGCAGTACGGCGTGGACCGGTTCGCGGCCGACCTGGCCGCCGCCGGGGGAGCGGGGCTGATCACCCCGGACCTCACCCCGGAGGAGGCCGGGCCGTGGCTGGCCGCGGCGGACAAGCACGACCTGGACCCGGTGTTCCTGGTCGCGCCGTCCTCGACCGACGAGCGGGTGGCCCGGATCACCGCGCTGTGCCGCGGCTTCGTCTACGCGACGTCGGTGATGGGCGTGACCGGGGCGCGGGCGCAGACGTCCGCGGCCGCGCCCGGGCTGGTCGCCCGGGTGCGCGCGGTCAGCGACCTGCCGGTCGGCGTGGGGCTCGGGGTCTCCAACGGCGCCCAGGCGGCCGAGGTCGCCTCGTACGCGGACGGGGTCATCGTCGGGTCCGCGTTCGTCCGGGCCGTCCTGGATGCGGGCTCGGACGCGGACGCGCCCCGCGCGGTCGGCGCGCTCGCGGCCGAGCTCGCCGCCGGAGTCCGCCGCCGCTGACCCGACCCGACCGGGGACCGGGTCAGGGGATGATCAGCAGCTTGCCGGTGGTGCGGCGGGACTCGAGGTCGGTGTGGGCCCGGCCGACCTGGTCGAGCGGGTAGCGGCCGCCGATGCGGACCGCGAGCCGGCCGGCGGCGACCGCGGCGAAGACGGCGCCGGAGCGTTCGAGCAGCTCGGCGCGGTCGGCCATGTAGTGCGCGAGCGTCGGCCGGGTCAGGAACAGCGACCCGCCGGCCTGCAGCCGGCGCGGGTCCACCGGCGGCACCGGCCCGCTGGACGCGCCGAAGAGCACCAGGTAACCCCGCGGCCGCAGGCTGGCCAGGCTGGCGTCGAAGGTGGACGCGCCGACCCCGTCGTACACGGCCGCGACCCCGGTCCCGCCGGTGATCCGCGCGACCTCGGCGGCCACGTCGGCCTGGTCGTACCGGATGACCTCGGCCGCGCCGGACTCGCGGGCCAGCGCCGCCTTCTCCGCGGTCGAGGTGGTGGCGAGGACGGTGGCGCCGCGCTGCACGGCCAGCTGCACGATCAGCGCCCCGGTCCCGCCCGCGGCCGCGTGCACCAGCACGGTGTCCCCGGCCTGGACCGGGTACGTCGACGCGGTCAGGTAGTGCGCGGTCATCCCCTGCAGCAGCACGGCCGCGGCGACCTCGTCGCTCACCCCGTCCGGCACCGGCACGGCGACGTCGGCGTCGACCACGGCCCGGGTCGCGTACGCCCCCGGGCGCATCGCCCACGCCACCCGGTCGCCGGCGGCCACCCCGCTCACCCCGGCGCCGACGGCGGCGACCGTGCCGGCCGCCTCGGTGCCGAGCTGCAGCGGCAGCTGGCCCGGGTAGGCCCCGGTCCGGTGGTAGACGTCGACGAAGTTGACCCCGGCCGCGGCCACGTCGACGAGCAGCTGCCCCGGGCCGGGCTCCGGGTCGGGCAGCTCGGCGACCTCGATCGCCTCCGGCCCGCCGTGCGCCCGGATCAGCGCCGCCCGCATCAGACGCGCTCGCGGTCGCGGGTCAGCGTCCGGACCACGCCGGAGCGGCCGGCGGCGCAGTCCTCCAGCGCCGCGGTGGCGGTCGCGGTGACCATCGCCGGCAGCGCGGACGCGTCGTACCAGCCCAGGTCGTCGATGCGGCCGACCCCGTTGAGCACCGGCTCCCCGGTGACCAGCTCGCAGCGGAACGCGTACGTCATCAGGTCGGGCAGGTCCTCCTCGTCGCCGGTCAGGCGCCCGCAGAGCGTGTAGAGGCCGATGAGGTCGACGATCCGGGCCTCGACCGAGGTCTCCCGGCGCAGCTCGCGCAGCGCCGCGTCGACCGGCAGGTCGGTCGGCTCGATGTGCCCGCCGGGCAGCCCCCAGCGGTGCTGGCCGCCGGACTGGTGGACCAGCAACGCCCGGCCCTCACGGTCGCAGAGGACCGCCGCGGCGGCCCGAGTCACCTCGCCCATGCCGCGACCCTAGTGTGGCCCGGCACTGCCCGGCACTGTCTGGCACTGTCCGGCACGGTCACCCGTGCGGGTGGGCCGATCGGGGCGTATTCCGCCCGCCCTAGACTCGGCGGGTGATCCTTGCGTCGTTCCCCAGCCCGAGCCGCAGCGTGTGGGACCTCGGGCCGGTCCCCATCCGGGCGTACGCGCTGTGCATCATCGTCGGCATCGTCGCCGCGATCTGGATGGGCGAGCGGCGCTGGGTCGCCCGCGGCGGCAAGAACGGCACGGTCTCCGATGTCGCCGTCTGGGGCGGTCATCTTCGGCCTGGTCGGCGGCCGGCTCTACCACGTCATCACCGACAACGAGCTCTACTTCCGGGCCGGGCGGGACCCGTGGCGGGCCTTCTACGTCTGGGAGGGCGGGCTCGGGGTCTGGGGCGCGATCGCCCTGGGCGGGGTCGGGGCCTGGCTCGCCTGCCACCGGCGGGGCATCAAGCTGCCGCCGTTCGCCGACGCGGTCGCGCCCGGGATCGCGGTCGCGCAGGGCCTCGGGCGCTGGGGCAACTACTTCAACCAGGAGCTGTTCGGGCGGCCGACGACGCTGCCGTGGGCGGTGCAGATCGACCCCGATCGGCCCAGCACCGTGCCCGGCGCGACGACGTACCACCCCACGTTCCTGTACGAGTCGCTCTGGGACCTCGGCCTCGCCGCCGTCCTGATCTACGTCGACCGCCGCTACAAGATGGGCCGCGGCCGCGTCTTCGCCCTGTACGTCATGGGCTACTGCGCCGGGCGGATCTGGATCGAGGCGCTGCGGATCGACACCGCCAACCACATCCTGGGGCTGCGGCTGAACGTGTGGACCTCGATCCTGGTCTTCGCCGGCGGGCTGGTCTACTTCCTGCTGCACCGCGGGCCGCGCGAGCGCGAGGTCGAGCCGGGCATGGTCCTGGTCACCCCGGACGGCGCCGAGATCGCCGCCGACAACGACGACGACGCCACCGCGACGACCGGCACCGTCGCCGCGGATGCCGACGGGGACGGGAAGACGGTCGCGGGCAAGGACCGGGACGCCGACGGGGACGCGGACGACGACGAGGACAGGGTCGTCGCGGGCGCCGACGACGAGTCCGCGGACCACGACGAGGACAGGGTCGTCGGGACCGCCGACGACGAGGACGACTCCCCGGCGGGCACCGAGGCCGACCCCGCCGGCACCGCCAAGCCCGTCCCCGCGCCCGTGCACCAGTCGACTGCCGGCGACCCGGCCGGCGACCCGGCCGGCAACCCGGTCGGCGGCCCGGTCGGCGACCCGGCCGGCAACCCGGTCGGCGGCCCGGTCGGCGGC
>DATINN010000714.1:0-26051 GCA_035474175.1 Mycobacteriales bacterium
AGCGCAGCTCCGCGGCCGTCCGTACTCCGGCGAGCCCGGAGCCCACCACGACGATGTTGTTCAGGGCGACGGTGTTCAGGAGTCCTTCTCCGGTTCGAAGGTGTAGTTGCCCTGCTTGTCGGAGACCGTGACCGTGAGCCGCACCGCGGCCCCCGTGGCCGGGGTGGCCACGCAGGTCAGTCTGCCCGGCGGATCGAAGACCTTCACGGCCTCGTCCCCGCAGTCGACCGTGTACGTCTGCTTGCCCTTGGCCGACACGGCCGGCTGCAGCGAGGACTCCAGCCGGCCGACCGGGATCACGGCCTGGTCGCTGGCGACCGTGAACCTGGCCCCGTCGACCCGGTCGACCCGGACCCGGACGGGCACGCCCTCGACCGCGATCTGGCAGGCGCCGGGCTTGTCCGGCTGCGGGTCGAGGTCGGCCGGGCAGCGGGCCGGGCCGACCCGGAGCCCGGCGAACGTCCGCGGCAGCTCGCTGTCGATGGTCCGCTGCACGTCGGCCGGGCTGAACGCGGGTGCGGCCGGCAGAGTGCCGCCACCACCCCCGCCGCGCGAGCACGCCGCCGCACCCAGCACGAGCACGAGGAGGGCGACGGTACGCATCGCCGCGCAGTCTAGGGCCGGGCCGCCGGCCGGGTCGCCTCGCGGGCCCAGTCGAGGGCCTCGGGGATCCGCCGAGCCGCCCCCCGGGCGCGGGCGGCGGCGGCACCGGCACCGAGCGCCCCGTCCACCGCGGCCGTCATGGCGTCGGCCAGCGGCCGCATCCCGGGCCAGACCGCCACCCCGACGACCTCCCGCGCGTGCCCGGCCGCGCCCTGGATCTCGGCCGCCAGCTCCGGGTCGCCGCCGACCAGGGCCAGCGCCGCGAACCCGTCCAGGCAGTACGCCGACCCCTCCTGGTCCAGCAGCGCCGCGTGCACCCCGGCCGCCTCGGCGAACCGGCTCCAGGCCCCGGCGAGGTCCCCGCCGCCGGCCGCGTCCGCGCCGAGCAGGTCCAGCAGCTGGGCCCGCAGGTGGTCGCTGCCGATCCGCTCGGCCGCGGCCAGCCCCTCGGTGTGCAGCCGGGTCGCCGCGGCGGCGTCGCCGGCCAGGAGCGCCAGCTGCCCGCGGGCGGACAGCGCGAACGCCAGCCCCCAGTCGTCGGCCAGCTCCCGGAACGTCGCCACCGCCTGGTCCAGCGGCCCGGTGTCCTCGGCCGTGCCGGGCGCGACGGCGGCGAGCCCCAGCCCGGCCAGCGCGTGCGCCCGCAACCGCCGGTCGCCGAGCGCGCCGGCGCTGTCCCGCAGCCGGGCCAGGAACGGCGCCGCCCCGGCCGTGTCGCCGACCGCGATCCGCAGCATCCCCCGGGCCCACAGCAGCAGCGCGGCCGCGTCCGCGGGCAGCGCGGCCGCCGAGGGCAGCGCGGCGGCCTGGTCGGCCAGCTCCCGCATCGGCGCCAGCTGCCCCCGCGACCACCAGTACGGGAAGATCGGCGCGGCCAGCCGCACGACCGTCTCGGCGTCGTCCGTCGCGACCGCCCAGCGCATCATCGAGCGCAGGTCGTCGCGCTGGCCGTCGATGCGGGCGGCCCAGACCCGGTTGTCCCCGCCGGCCAGCCCGGGCCCGGCCGTCCCCACGAACGCCCGCAGCCACGCGGTCAGCCGGGCCAGCGTGGGCACCCGCTGGCCCCGCTCCTCCAGCTTCTCCCGCGCGTACGCCCGGACCGTGCCGAGCAGCCGGAAGCGGGGGTCGGCGGCCTGGTCGTCCTCGATCGCCCCGACCATGCTGTGCGCGACCAGGGACGACAGCGTGTCCAGCACGTCGGCGTCGGCCGCGGCCCCGACGGCCTCGGCCGCCTCCAGGGTGAAGGCCCCGCTGAACACCGACAGCCGCTCCAGCAGCAGCCGCTCGGCCGGCGACAGCAGCCCGTAGCTCCACTCGATCGTCGAGCGCAGGGTGCGCTGCCGGCCGGGCAGGTCGACCGGACCGGCGGCCAGGTCCAGGGGCCGGTCCAGCCGGTCGCCGAGCCGGCGCAGCAGCTGGGCCGGGGACAGCAGCCGCAGCCGGGCCGCGGCCAGCTCCAGCCCGAGCGGGATCCCGTCCAGCCGCCGGGCCAGCTCCTCCAGGGCGGCGATGCCGGCCGCGTCCGGCGCGAACCCGGGCCGCACCTCCCGGCCCCGCTGCACCAGCAGCTCGACCGCGGCCGGGGTCGGCAGCGGCGCCAGCGCCACCTCGTGCTCGCCCCGCAGCCGCAGCGCCGTCCGGCTGGTGACCAGCATCCGCACCGACGGGCAGGCGGCGAGCAGGGTGGCCACGTCGGCGGCGGCCGGCAGCACCTGCTCGAAGTTGTCCAGCACCAGCAGCGCCGTGCGGTCCCGCAGCCGGTCGGCGACCAGGTCGAGCACCGGCGAGCTGCCCTCGGGCCGGAGCCCGAGCGCGGCCGCGATCGCGCCGGGCACCAGCTCCGGGTCGCCGACCGGGGCGAGGTCGACGAACCAGACCGCGTCGGCGGGGGCGGCCCGGGCCACCTCCAGCGCCAGCCGGGTCTTGCCGATCCCGCCCGGCCCGACCAGCGTGACCAGCCGGGCACCGGCCAGCAGGGCGGTGACCGCGGCGGCCTCCTCGGCCCGGCCGACGATCGCGGTCGGCGGCACCGGCAGCCGGGCCGGCCGCAGCCCCTGGGCCGGGGCCGGCTCGCGCACCGCCGCGAACCGCTCGGTCAGCAGCACGGCCAGGTCGTCGGAGAGCAGGTCGACCAGCTCGTCCGCGTGCGTGAACGGCTTGTACGCGGCCCGGTCGTCGTGCTGGATCCGGCGCAGCAGCTCGGCCAGCCGCGGCTCCCGGTCCGCGGCCTCCTTGACGTAGATCAGCTTGGGCCGGTCGCCGGAGAGCAGGTATTCGTCCTCCAGCCCGGACACCGCCTCCCCCGGCGCGACCCACCCGTACCGGCGCCAGTAGATGCCGACAAACACGTCGCTCTGGTCGAGGTAGGCGCGGTACAACTCCCGGGGCGGGTGCGGCCGGGCCCCGAGCTCGAACATCACCGGGGTCAGCCGCAGCCGGGTCACCGCTTCCCGGACCGCCTGCCGCTCCGCCGCCAGCTCCTGCAACGTGGAGGAGACGAACACGCGGACGCGCCGGTCGGGGGTCAGCGGCGCCGGCATGCCCGCAGATTAGTGGGACGGGAATGCCGAAGGTGACCGAGAATCTTGCCAAGACTTGAACATCGGAGACGGGGGTGGCGACGGTGACCGGGGAGCTGCGCAGGGTCTCGCGCGGCACGAAGACACTGCTGCGGGTGTTCGTCGCCCTGACCGCGGTGGCGACGCTGGCGCTGTACGGGTTCGCCGGCAGCACCGAGGACTGGTTCTCCTGGACGATCCGGCCGCCGCTGACGGCCGCGTTCCTCGGCGCCGGCTACGCGGCCGGCTTCGTGCTGGTCGTGCTGGGCCTGCGCGCCCGGTCCTGGGCCCAGGCCCGGGCCGCGGTGGTGACGGTGGCCGTGTTCGCCGCGCTGACGCTGATCGCGACCCTGCTGCACCTGGACAAGTTCCACTTCGGCGCCGGCGGGGTGGTGGCCCGGTTCGCGGCCTGGTTCTGGCTGGCCGTCTACGTGACCGTCCCGGTCGCGCTGGTCGCGCTGATCGTGCACCAGCAGCGGGCGGCCGGGTCCGACCCGGAGCGGCGCGACCCGGTGCCGGCCTGGCTGGTGGCCGCGTTCGCGCTGCAGGGCCTGGTCATGCTGGTGGTCGGGGCGGCGCTGTTCGTGGCCCCGGCGACCGCGCGGACGCTGTGGCCGTGGCCGCTGACCCCGCTGACGGCCCGGGTGGTCGCGGCCTGGCTGATCGCGTTCGCGGTCGCGGCCGTGCTCACCGTGCTGGAGCGGGACCTCGACCGGCTGGCCGCCGGGACCGTGGCCTACACGGTGCTCGGGGTGCTGGAGCTGCTGGCCCTGGCGCGTTTCGCCGGCCAGGCCCGCTGGGACTCCGCGGCCGGGATCGCCTACCTGGTCGTGCTGGTCAGCGTGGTCCCCGTCGGCGCCGCCGGGTGGCTGGCCGCGGCCCGCGCTCGGCGCCGGCCGGTGGCTGATGCGACTCCAGCGGCAGCAGCCCCAGCAGGTTGAGCCCCACGATCAGCACCAAGCCCAGCCACGGCTCCCCGTACGACACGGCGAACGCGAGCAGCGGCACGACCGGGACCACGAGCACGGCCGTCCGCAGGTAGAGCGACAGCGCGGCCGGCTCCACGTCGGCCCGCAGCAGCCCGGCCCAGCGCGAGTAGAGCAGCAGCAGCGCGAACGCGATCAGCGCCACCAGCAGCAGGATCGCCATCAGCCGGACCGCGGTGCCGAGGTCGTGCCGGTCGCCGCTGCGCAGCGCGCTGGCCAGCACCACCGTGCTGAACGGGGTCAGCGCGTAGACCCCGACCGAGACCAGCACCAGCAGGGTGGCGTAGTGGTCGACGCCGCGCATCCACGCGTCCAGCCGCCGCGACTGCAGCCAGCCCGCGATCATCTGCACGAACCCGATCACGTACGCCCAGTACTGCGGGGCCAGGTGCAGCACCTCCGCGCCCAGCTGCCCCGGCTCCGCGTCCTCGGGCGGGCGCAGCTCGATGACGAGCAGCGTCGCGGCGATGGCGTACACCCCGTCGACGAAGGCGCCGAGCCGCCCCCAGGCGTGCGGGGCGTGGTCCCGCGGCCGGAACCGCCACCCCCGCGTGATCCAGGCCATGGACCGGCAAGCTACTGGCTGGGCCGGCCGGCCGGCGGGCCAACCCGGAAACCGGGGATCACCCGACCAGCGGGAAGGCGTCCTTCCAGACCGGCTCGTAGCCGGCCGCCGCCAGCATGGCCGCGACCTCGGCCGGGGACCGCTCGTCGGAGACCGAGAACTGCTCGGTCGCCGCCCCCGGCGCCGAGTAGCCGCCGGGCTCGGTCGAGGAGCCGGCCGACATCGTGGTCACCGCGATCCGGACCAGCCCGTCCCGCAGCGCCGCCGGCTCCCGGGTCGACAGCACGATCCCGGCCTCCGGCTCGAACAGCCGCAGCGCCGACAGCGCCTGGACGTACTCGGCGTCGGACACCGGCACCAGCGGCTGGTAGCCGGACGCGGACGGCTTGATCCGCGGCAACGACACGGTCACCTCGGTCCGCCAGAAGCTCTTGACCAGGAACGCGGCGTGCGCGGCGACGGACAGCACGTCGGCCCGCCAGTCCTGGGCCAGCCCGAGCAGCGCGCCGATCCCGAGCCGGCGCACGCCCGCGGCCCCGGCCAGCTCGGTCGAGTTGAGCCGGCGGTCGTAGTCGCGCTTCCAGCCCGCGGTGTGGGTCTGGGCGTACCGGTCCCGGTCGTAGGTCTCCTGGTAGTGCACGACGCCCTCCAGCCCGGCCGCGACCAGCCGCTGGTACGTGTCGTCGGACCAGGTCTGGGTCTCGATCGACAGCGACGGCACCCGCGGCCGCAGCCGCTCGATCAGCTCGACCAGGTAGTCCTGGGACACCTCGACCCGGTGCTCGCCCGCGACCAGCAGCAGGTGCCGGAAGCCGCGGGCGGTGAGCAGCCCGGCCTCGTGCTCGACCTCGTCCACGGTCAGCGTGCGCCGGGAGATGGCCAGGTCCTTGGCGAACCCGCAGTACGTGCAGGAGGACAGGCAGGCGTTGGACACGTACAGGGGCGCGTAGAGGCGGACCGCCCGGCCGAACCGGCGCAGCGTCACCGCCCGCGCCGCCTGCGCGATCTCCTCCAGCCGGGCGGTGCCGGCCGGCGACAGCAGCGCGCCCAGGTCGGCGAGGTCCCGCGTCTCCCGGCCCAGCGCCGCCGTCACGTCGGCATCCGTGTACGCCCGCGCGGCCAGCCCGGGCACGTCCAGCGTGTCCAGGTGCCGCGCGAACCGCCCCTTCGGCGCGGCCATCAGCGGTCCCCGCCCGCGGCCGCCGGGCTCGGCCGCAGCCCGGCCCCGGGCTCGGGTGGCCGGGCCGCCGTCGCGGCCGTCGGGCCGCTGAGCCCGCCCAGGAAGTCGGTCAGCGGCGAGGAGGCCTCGGCCTCGGTGGCGCCCGCGACCGCGCCCTGCCCGGCCAGGAAGCCGAGCCGGCCGGCCTCGGTCGCCAGCGCGAAGGCGCGGGCCATCGCGATCGGGTCCCGGGCGACCGCGATCGCCGTGTTGACCAGCACCGCGTCCGCGCCGGCCTCCATCGCCTCGGCCGCGTCCGACGGCACGCCGAGGCCGGCGTCGACCACCACCGGCACCCCGGCCTGGGCCACGATCACCTCGATCGCGTCCCGGGTCCGCAGCCCCCGGTTGGACCCGATCCAGGCCCCCAGCGGCATCACCGTGGCGCAGCCGGCCTCCTCCAGCCGCCGGCACAGCACCGGGTCGGCCGAGCAGTACGGCAGGACCGTGAACCCGTCCGCGACCAGCAGCTCGGCCGCCCGCAGGGTCTCGATCGGGTCCGGCGCCAGCGTCCGCGGGTCCGGCGTGACCTCGAGCTTGACCCAGTCGGTGCCGGTCCCGGCCCGGCCCAGCCGGGCCAGCCGGACGGCCTCGGCCGCGTCCACCGCCCCGGACGTGTTGGGCAGCAGCCGCACGCCCGGCGGCACGAAGTCGAGGATGTCGCCGTCGCCGGCCCGGTCCAGGTCCACCCGGCGCAGCGCCACCGTGACCAGCTCGGTGCCGCTGGCCAGGACCGCGTCCCGCATGACCGGGTGGGCCGAGAACTTGCCGGTGCCCACGAGCAGCCGGCTGCGCAGGGCCTGCCCGGCCACCACGAACGGATCGTGCACGCTTCTCCACTCCCTCCCCGCGCGGGCATTACCCCGATCGGGTGCTGCGGGTCGCGGGCCCTCTGCCCGCCTCTCAGCCCGCGACGGCGGGCTCCCCGGTATGAGTATTTTGATCGTTTCGCCGGTTGCTAGCACAGCGTGTCTCTCCGCAGCCATCCTACGGCTGGCACGAAGTGGCGAGGGCCGTGGTGTGGTGTCGCTGCCTACACTCGCGGCGTGACCGGGACCGCCCTCGCCGACCCCCTGCCGGGGACGGTGCTGGACCGGCGCTACCGGGTGGACGCGCCGATCGCCCGCGGCGGCATGTCCACCGTCTACGCCGGCACCGACCTGCGGCTGGACCGCCGGGTCGCGGTCAAGGTGATGGCGCCGGCCCTGGCGCACGACCCGGCGTTCACCGAGCGGTTCGTGCGGGAGGCGCGCACGGCCGCCCGGCTGTCCCACCCCAACGCGGTGGCCGTCTTCGACCAGGGCGCCGAGGAGACCCCGGCCGGCCGGGTCGTGTTCCTGGTCATGGAGCTGGTCCCGGGCAGCACGCTGCGCGAGGTGCTGCGCCGCCGCGGCCGGCTGCGCCCGGACGAGGCCATCTCGGTGCTGGAGCCGGTGCTGGCCGCGCTCGCCGCCGCGCACCGGGCCGGGCTGGTGCACCGCGACGTCAAGCCGGAAAACGTGCTGCTCTCCACCGACGGCACGGTCAAGGTCGTCGACTTCGGGCTGGCCCGGGCGGTGGCCGCGCCGAGCACGTCGACCCAGTCCGGGGTCGTGCTCGGCACGGTCGCGTACGTGTCGCCCGAGCAGGTCGCGCGCGGCACCTCCGACGCCCGCACCGACGTCTACTCGGCCGGCATCCTGCTCTTCGAGCTCCTCACCGGCGCCCCGCCGTACGGGGGCGACTCGGCCCTGGCGGTGGCCTACCGGCACGTGCACGACGACGTGCCGGCGCCGTCCACCGTCGTGCCCGGCATCCCGCCGGCGCTGGACGAGCTGGTGCTGCGGGCGACCCGGCGCGAGCCCGGCGGGCGGCCGGCCGACGCGGGCGCGTTCCTGGCCGAGCTGGCGATGGTGCGCACCGACCTGGGCCTGCGCAAGGTGCCCTCGCCCGACGTCGCCGCCGCCCTCGGCGTCGAGGGCTGGACCGTCCCGGCCCGGGCCGCCGCCGGCCCCGGTCCGCACTGGTCCGGCCCGACCGCGCCGGCCACGGCCGGGCCCAGCGGGACGACGGCGCTGCCGGCGTACGCGCGGCCGGTGGAGAAGGCGCGGGGCGCGTCCCGGATCAGCCCGGCCGACGGCAGCGCCTGGCCGGCCGAGCGGCGCCGCAAGCGGACCGGCGCCCTGGTCGTGCTGCTGCTCGTCGCCCTGCTGGCCGGGGGCGCCGGCACCGCGGCCTGGTGGTTCGGCACCGGCCGGTTCGTGGCCGTGCCGACCCTGGCCAACCTCACCAAGGCCCAGGTCACCACCCGGCTCGACGCCGCCGACCTGACGCCGTCTTTCACCAGCGAGAGCAGCGAGACCGTCTCCGCCGGGCACGTGATCCGCTCCGACCCGGGCCCGGGCGGCCGGGTGCTGCGCGGCCGGTCGGTCACCGTGGTGGTGTCCACCGGCCGCCCGCCGGTGCCCGTCCCGGGCGTGACCGGGCAGCCCGAGGACGACGCGGTCACCACCATCGAGGACGCCGGCCTGGCCCCGAAGGTCACCGAGCAGCACAGCGTCGAGGTGGAGCAGGGGCTGGTCATCTCCCAGACCCCGGCCCGCGGCACGGCCGCCCGCAACAGCACCGTGCAGCTGGTCGTCTCCTCCGGCCCGGACGTCGTCGCGGTCCCCCGGGTGCTCGGCCTGTCGATCGACGACGCCCGGGCCCGGCTGGAGAAGGCGGGCTTCCAGGTCCGGGTCCGCTCGCTGCGGATCGGCAACGTGATCGCCCAGTCGCCGCGGGCCGGCAGCCAGCGCAAGCAGGGCACCACCGTGACCATCTACGGCATCTGACCTGCTAGCGTCTGCGCCGTGCGCCGCCGCTTTACCTATGCCGACCGGTCCGGGATCCCCGGGTCGGGTCGGACGCGCGCCTAGCCGCAGCCACCCGCAGCCCGAGCCCCGGACCACACGGTCCGGGGCTCTTTCCGTCTGTCCGTGCCAGCCACCGGCGAAACGACCAAGAGACCCAGACACCAGGAGACCCCAGATGGTCATCGTGATGACCGCCAGCGCCACCGACGAGGACCTCGCCGAGGTCGTCCAGCACGTGGAGGGCGCCGGCGGCGCCGCCTTCATCAGCCGCGGCGTCACCCGCACGATCGTCGGTGTCGTCGGCACCGAGGAGGTGCTGGAGACCGTCGACGTCGGACTGCTGCCGGGAGTGGGCGAGGTCGTCCGGATCACCGCGCCGTACAAGCTGGTCAGCTCGCAGAACAACCCGCAGCGGTCGACCGTGAGCGTGGGCGGGGTGCCGATCGGGCCGGACACGTTCACGCTCATCGCCGGGCCGTGCGCGGTCGAGTCGGCCGAGCAGACGCTGGCCGCGGCCCAGCAGGCCCGGCGGGCCGGGGCGACGCTGCTGCGGGGCGGCGCGTACAAGCCCCGCACCTCCCCGTACGCCTTCCAGGGGCTGGGCGTCGAGGGGCTGCGGATCCTGTCCGAGGTGAGCGCCGAGACCGGCCTGCCGGTGGTGACCGAGATCGTCGACGCGGCCGACGTGGACGTGGTCGCCGAGCACGCCGACATGTTCCAGATCGGCACCCGCAACATGCAGAACTTCCCGCTCCTGCAGGCGGTCGGCGGCGCCGGCAAGCCGGTCATGCTCAAGCGCGGCCTGACCGCCACGTACGAGGAGTGGCTGATGGCGGCGGAGTACATCGCCCAGCGCGGGAACCTGGACATCGTGCTGTGCGAGCGCGGCATCCGCGGCTTCGAGCCGTCGATCCGCAACATGCTCGACGTGTCCGCGGTGCCGATGGTGCACTCGCTCTCGCACCTGCCGGTGATCGTCGACCCCTCGCACGCGGCCGGCCGCCGCGACCTGGTGCTGCCGCTGGCCCGGGCCGCGATGGCCGTCGGCGCCGACGGGGTGATGGTGGACGTGCACCCGGAGCCGGAGCGGGCGCTGTGCGACGGGGCCCAGGCCCTCTCCGGCGAGCTGCTGGACGAGCTGACCGTCGCGGTCGCCACCGTGCCCCCGCTGCTCGGCCGCCGCTCCGCCGTCACCGCCGACCGGATGGACACCACTCGATAGGGTCGGCGGCGTGATCGGCAGACAGGGGCGGGTCACCGGCCGGATCGGCCCCGGGCTGGTCGGCGAGGTGATGGTCACGATCCGGGGCGGCTCCGAGGCGTTCTACGCGTACGCGGCCGAGCCCGGGGCCACGATCGCGGTGGGGCAGTTGGTCCTGATTGTCGAGTACGACGCCCCGCGTACGGTTGTGGTCACCCCGCTGGACCGCTGACCTGGAGCCCGAAGTGTCCGTCCTGATCATCGTCGGTGTCGCCGTCGTCGCTGTGCTGCTGCTGATGCTGCTGTTCCGGATGGTGTGGCGGGTGGCCGAGCCCAACCAGGCGCTGATCATCTCCGGGCTCGGCGCCCACGGGGTCAACGGCGACACCGCCGAGAGCCTCGGCTTCAAGATCGTGACCGGCAAGGGCACGACCGTGGTGCCCGGCTTCCAGACCGCGCGCCGGCTCTCGCTCGACACCCAGGGCGCCCAGCTGCAGGTCTCCTGCGTGACCCGGCAGGGCCTGCCGGTCGTGGTCCGGGCCGTGGTGATCTACAAGGTCGGCGACGACTTCACCTCGATCGCCAACGCGGCCCGGCGCTTCCTGGACCAGCAGGACCAGATGAACGCGACCATCCACGAGCTGTTCGCCGGCCACCTGCGCTCGATCGTCGGCTCGCTGACGATCGAGGAGATGATCCACAACCGGGACGCGCTGACCGGCCAGGTCCGGCAGTCCTCGGCGGTCGAGATGAGCAAGCTCGGGCTGGTCGTCGACTCGCTGCAGATCCAGGAGATCGACGACGAGTCCGGCTACATCGCCAACCTGGGCAAGCCGCACGCGGCCGCGGTGGCCGCCGCGGCCCGCATCGCCGAGGCCCAGCGCGACCAGGAGGCGACCCAGGCCGAGCAGGTCGCCAACGCGGCCAAGGCCGGCGCGGTCCGGGAGAGCCAGATCCTGCAGGCCGGCTACCAGGCCGAGATCGACCGGGCCGCCGGCACCGCCCGGCAGTCCGGCCCGCTGGCCGAGGCCAGCGCCCGGCAGGAGGTCGTGGTCCAGGAGACCCGGGCCGCCCAGCTGGAGGCCGACCTGGCCGAGCAGCGGCTGCAGTCCCAGGTGCGCAAGCCCGCCGACGCCCGGGCGTACGAGACGATCACCTCGGCCCAGGCCGAGCGCGACGCCCGGATCAGCCGGGCCGAGGCCGACGCCCGGGAGACCGAGCTGCGGGCCGCGGCGACCGCGCGGCAGACCGAGCTGGGCGCGGCCGCGGACGCGAAGCGGGTGGAGGCGGCGGCGACCGCGGAGGCGGCGGCGACCCGGGCCCGCGGGCTGGCCCAGGCCGAGGCGACCCGGGCCACCGGTGAGGCCGAGGCGGCCGCGACGCAGGCCCGCGGCCTGGCCGAGGCCGAGTCGGCCCGGGCCCGGGGCCTGGCCGAGGCGCAGTCGATCGAGGCCCGGGCCAAGGCGCTGGCGGAAAACCAGGAGGCGGTCGTCGCCCAGCAGCTGGCCGAGCAGTGGCCGGACATCGTGGCCGCCGGGGCCGGCGCCTTCGGCAACATCGACCACATGGTCGTGCTCAACGGCGCCGACGGCGTGTCGGAGCTGCTGGCGAAGGCGCTGACCATGGGCGGCACCGGCCTCGGCCTGGCCCGCCAGCTGCTGGCTGACCTCGGCACCGACCCCAAGCCGGCGTCGACCAACGGGTCGACGCCGGCCACCCGCACCTGACGGCACGGGGTCCGGTGGCCGCCGACCACCGGACCCCCTGCCGAGCTCGCGACTAGCGCAGTGCGCCCGCGGCGATCAGGGAGATGATCGCCTGGTCGGGCCGGCCGGACACGGACTGGACGTCCGCCCGGGCCGACAGCGCCGCCGCGTTGGCCGGCGCCCGGCCCGCCACCGCGACCGCCTGCTGCAGGTCCCGGACCACCGAGACCACCCGGTCGCCCGCGGAGAACGGGTCGCGGGTGGTGCGGGTCAGGTCGCCCGCCGCCCGGGTCAGCGCGGCCACGACCGACGCCTTGTCCTTGATCCGGTTCCCGGTCCAGAACCGGCTCGACAGCGCCTGCGCGATGTCGGCCCGGGCCGCCCGGGACGCCGCGTCCGCGGTACCGAGCGAGTTGCGGGCCGCGACCAGCCGGGCCCGGGCCGGGTCGGTCCGCAGCCCCCACCCGTACGGGAAGGCGGGGTCGTAGGTCACGTCGCCGACGTTGATCGGCTCCTGGTCGGCGGTGGCCGGCCAGGTCTGCGACAGCCGCCCGGTGAACGGCCGCTTCCCGAACAGCACGTCCGCGACGCCCTCGCCCTCGCTGCCCGGCAGCCAGGACGCGACCAGCGCGTCGGCCTTGGAGTCGTCGAAGACCTGCGGCCGGCCGGAGACGACCACCACCACGCACTTGGCGATGGCGGAGCAGACCCTGTCGACCGTCGCCGAGTCGGCCGGGTTGAGCGTGAGCGACTTCGGCTCCAGCTGGGCCGGCGTGCAGAAGTTGCAGGACGGCGCGCCGACGTCCCCGAAACCCTCCGAGTACGGCGTCTCGCCGACCACGACCACGCCGACGTCCGCGCCGGCGGTGGGCGCCGACCCGTCCTCGGAGTAGGTCACGTGGGTGGTGTCCTGCCGGATGCCGTCCAGGATCGTGGTGCCGGGGATGACGCCGTCACCGGAGACGCCCTGCCAGGCCACGGTCCAGCCGCCGGCCTGGTTGCCGATGTTCTCGGCGTTGCGGCCGGCCACGTACACCTTGGCGTTGCGCTTCAGCGGCAGCACGTTGCCGTTGTTGCGCAGCAGCACCTGGGACTCGGCCACGGCCTGCCGGGCCACCGCCCGGTGCTGGGCCGAGCCGATCAGGTCCATGTTCTGCCGCGGCGTGAACGGCCGCTCGAACAGCCCCATCTCGAACTTCTTGGTCAGGATCCGGCTGACCGCGTCGTCGATCCGGGCCGTGCTGACCCGGCCGGCGTTGACCTCGTCCAGCAGCGTCGCCTCGAACTGGGCGAAGTTGGCCGGCTGCATGAACATGTCGATCCCGGCGTTGACCCCCAGCCGGACGTGGTCGGCGAAGTCGCCCGGCAGCTGGTCGATCCCGTTGTAGTCGGAGATCACGAAACCGTCGAAGCCGATGTCGCCCTTGAGCACGCCGGTGATCAGGTCCCGCTCGGCGTGCATCTTCACCGGGTTGCCCAGGCCGTCGTCGGTGAAGTCGACCGACGAGTACGACGGCATGATCGTGCCGGTCCGGTGCTGCTGCACGGCCGGGATGTACGGCGCGAGCGCGAGCCGGTCGAAGTCGGCCCGGCTGACCTGGTCGATGCCCTGGTCGATGGTGAACGTCCCCGACCCGGTGCCGTAGCGGGTGAGGCCGTCGCCGGCGAAGTGCTTGGTGCTGGCCAGCACCCGGTCCGGCCGGGCCAGCCCGGAGGCGGCCCGCCCCTGCAGGCCGTCGATCGAGGTCTCCATCGCGATCACCAGCGACGGGTCCTCGCCGAAGGACTCGTAGACCCGGCCCCAGCGGGTGTCCCGGGCCACGCAGACGCAGGGCGCGAACGCCCACTGCGGCCCGGTGGCCCGGGTCTCGCTCGCGGCCACGTGCTCGACCCGCTCCACCAGCGCCGGGTCCCGGGAGGAGCCGAGGCCGATGTTGTGCGGGAAGATCGTCGCGCCGACCAGGTTGCCGTGGCCGTGCACGGTGTCCACGCCGTAGAGGATCGGGATCTGCAGGCGGGTGGTCAGCGCCGCGGCCTGGAACGAGTCGACCATGTCGGCCCAGGCCTCGGGCGTGTTGGGGGTCGGCACGGAGCCACCGCCGGACAGCACCGAGCCGAGCAGGTTGGTCGCGATCAGCGACGGGTCCGCGGCGAACGCGGGCCGCTCGCCCTGGGTCATCTGACCGACCTTCTCGGCCAGCGTCATCCGGCCCAGCAGGTCGCGGACCCGGGCGGCCACGGGCAGCTTCGCGTTCAGGTACGGCAGGCCGTTGGCGGCGATGACCACGGTCGCCGTCGCCCGGCTGGTGTCGACCCCGGCCGGTCCGGTCACGGTGACCGGGACGGTCTCGGCCGTCTCGGCGGCCTTGTCGGTGGCGACGGACACGGCCACGTCGCGGGTGGCGCCGGGGGCGGAGCCGGCCGGGAAGGTGACGGTCCCGGCCGCGGCCCGGTAGTCGGCGCCGGCGGTGGCCGACCCGTGACCGGTGGCGTAGGAGACGGTGACCGGGGCGGCCAGCGGCGCCCCGGTCGGGGTGGACAGGACGAGCCGGACGGTGGCGGCGGCGCCCTCGGCGGTCAGCGCGACCGGGCCGGCGACCCGGACGGCGGCGACGGCCGCCGGGGCGGCACTCGCGACGAGCGGCAGGCCGGCCACGGTCAGCGCGGCGACGGACGCGGCGGCGACCAGACCGGGTGGACGGAGGGATCGATGTCTCGACACGGGAGCTCCCGTTCTTCGGCGGTACGGGCCGGGCACGACGTGCCCGTTACGGACCGAATCACGGTCGGTATCCGATGTCGAGAGGGAACGCTGGTCCGATGGGACCTGCCGGACGGGTCGGACGGCCTAGGGCGTGCCTCCCTATTGGCGGTGGATGCCGGCGTCGCCGGCGCCGCCAGGCGATAGGGAGACATGTCCTAGGCGCGGAGCATCTCCGCTACTTCGAATGCCAGCTCCAGCGCCTGCTGGGTGTTCAGCCGCGGGTCGCAGGCCGTCTCGTACCGGCTGTTGAGGTCGGCATCGCTGATGTCCTGGGCCCCGCCCAGGCACTCGGTCACGTCCTCGCCCGTGAGCTCGACGTGGATGCCGCCCGGGTGGGTGCCGAGCGCCCGGTGCACCTCGAAGAACCCGCGGACCTCGTCCACGACCCGCTCGAAGTGCCGGGTCTTGTAGCCGCTGGCGCTCTCCTCGGTGTTGCCGTGCATCGGGTCGCACTGCCACACCACCGGCCGCCCGGTCGCCAGCACCTTCTCGATGACCGGCGGCAGCAGGTCGTGCACCTTGCGGTTGCCCATCCGGGTGATCAGCGTCAGCCGGCCCGGCGTCGCGTGCGGGTCGAGCCGCTCGACCAGCTCGGCCACGTCCTCGGGCTGGGCCGACGGGCCGACCTTGAGGCCGATCGGGTTGGCGATCCGGGACACGAAGTCGACGTGCGCGCCGCCCAGGGACCGGGTCCGGTCCCCGACCCAGACGAAGTGCCCGGACAGGTCGTACGCGCCGGTGCCGCGGACACCCGGCCGGGTCAGCGCCCGCTCGTACTCCAGGATCAGCGCCTCGTGCGAGCAGTAGAGCTCGACGCTCTGCAGGCTGTCGTCCTGGATGCCGCAGGCCCGCATGAAGTCCATGGCCCGGCCGATCTCCCGGGCCAGCTGCTCGTACCGGGCCCCCGACGCCGAGGTCCGGACGAAGTCCTTGTTCCAGTCGTGCACCCGCGACAGCGCCGACTCGCCGCCGGTCGCCACCGCCCGCAGCAGGTTGAGCGTCGCCGCCGCGGTCTGGTATGCCCGCAGCAGCCGGCCCGGGTCGGGCCGCCGGGCGTCCGCGTCCGGGGCCAGGTCGTTGACCATGTCCCCCCGGTACGACGGGAGCCCGAGCGCGTCCAGCGGGGTCGAGCGGGGCTTCGCGTACTGCCCCGCGATCCGGGCCACCTTGACCACCGGCACGCTGGCGCCGTAGGTCAGGACGACCGCCATCTGCAGCAGCGTCTTCAGCGTCGCCCGCAGCGCCGGCTCCGTCGCGCCGGCGAACGTCTCGGCGCAGTCGCCGCCCTGCAGCAGGAACGCCTCGCCCCGGGACACCGCGGCCAGCCGGTCCCGCAGCGTGTCGACCTCGGTCGGCACCACCAGCGGCGGCAGCGCCGACAGCGCGGCCGAGGCCGCCCGCAGCGCGGCCGGGTCGGGCCACTGCGGCTGCTGGGCGGCGGGCAGCGTCCGCCAGGTGTCCAGGCCCTGATCGGCAACGACGGTCACGGTGTCAGCGTAGACAGTCCCCGGCACCCGACGCGGCGGACGCGGCTCGGCCGGGAGGGCGCGCCCCGGAGGGGTCGTGCGGTCAGGGCCCGGCCGGGAGGGGCCGGTCCACCGGCGCGCGCCCCGGAGGGTCGTGGCGCGGTCAGGGGTCGGCCGGGAGCGGCCGGACCAGGGGCGTCACCCGGACCGGGTCGATGTCCCGCAGCAGCGCCACCGCGTCGGCGGCGCCGATGTCGATCGCCGCGTACCCGCCGCTGCCGGCGCCGATGGCCACGGTCACCGTGGCCAGCCCGGCCCGGCGCTGGAAGAACGTCTGCCGCACGGTCGCCCCGACCACGCCCCGGCGGGCCAGCACCACCTGCCGGCGCCGCAGCGACCCCGACCGGACCGACAGGGACCGGGCGTCGACCGCGTTGCCGAGCCCGGCGTACCGGTCCAGGCCGAGCGGGACGCCCAGCGCGGCCAGCACCAGCGACACCGCCAGCCCGGGCCACAGCCCGAACGCGCCGAAGACCGCGGCCGGCACCAGCCACGGCAGCACGGCCCGGACCAGCCGGCGCCGGCGCGCGGCGGCCGGGTGCCGGCGCAGCGGCGCCTCGAAGGTGACCACCGCCGCGGCCGCCACCGCCCGCGCCACCCGGGCCGGCCCGAGCGGCAGCAGCTGCCCGCGCCGCCCGGTGCCGCCCTCGTCGTCGCCGCCGCCGAGCCCGGTGACCAGCGCGGTCAGCCGGGCCGCGCCGACCGCCCGCAGCGCCAGCGGCTCGGCCAGCGCGTAGCCGCGGATCCGGTCGTGCTCCAGCGAGACCTGCCGCCGGGACAGCAGCCCGCGCTCGGCCACCAGCGTGCCGCCGCGCCGGGTCAGCGTGAAGCCCCAGTTGGCCACGGCCGCGGTGATCACGGCCCCGAGCACCGCGAGCACGATGACCAGCGCCACCAGCACCACGATCGCGGTCAGCCCGGGCCGGGCGCCGACCGCGTCGTCCAGCCGGCGTCGCAGGTGCAGCGGCAGCCGCAGGTCGTCGGCGTAGTTGGCCAGCGCGCCGAACGCGGCCAGCGGGGCGAGCAGGTAGCCGCCGACCAGCGGCGCATACAGCAGCCAGCGCGGCTCGAACCGGGCCAGCAGCTTCGGCGCGGGCGCCGGCGGCCGGGCCGGGCCGACCTCGGGGTCGGGGGCCGGGGCGATCTCGCGCAGCAGCAGGTCGCGCAGCTCGGCCGCGTCCGGCGCGCTGACCGAGTCCAGGACGGCCTCGTCCTCCTTGCCTCCGGTGGCGGCCGCGTCGACCCGGACCGAGGCGATCCCGAGCAGCCGCTGCAGGGCCGAGGCGTGCACGTCCACGCCCCGGATCCGGTCCACCGGCACGACGGTGAGCGACCGGCGCAGCAGCCCCCGCTCGACCACCAGCCGCCCGCCCTCGATCCCGTACGAGGTGCGCAGCCACTCCACCACCGCCCCGCCGAGCGCGACCGCGGCGACCGCGGCCACCACCAGGACCAGGCCGAAGCTGCGGAACCCGCCACGGACGCCCAGCACCGCGAGCAGCGGCAGCAGCGCCCCCCAGTACTGCCGCAGCGCCGAGAGCGTCACCAGCCGGGTCACCAGCGTCCGCGCGTCCAGCCGCCGCCGCCCGGCCGGCGGCGGCGCGAACACGCTCACCGTGCTACCCCTCGTTCGCCTCGTCGGTCGCTCCGCTGCTCGGGCGGTCGCACGGGGGAACGCATCCCGGGGGCCCTGCGATGCTCACTCCCTCGTCGGCTCACCATGCTGCCCCTCGTTCGCCTCGTCGGTCGCTCCGCTCCTCGGGCGGCCGGAGGCTCACGTGGCCTCGTCCCGGATCGCGTTCGCCCGCAGCCCCAGGTCGTGCGCGACCGCGGCCGCCAGCTCGGCCGGCAGCTGCTCGATGCTGGTCGACCCGGCGTGCGAGGCGGTCCGGACCGAGACCGAGGTCAGCCCGAGCAGCTGCTGCAGCGGCCCGCGGGTGGTGTCGACGGTCTGGATCCGGCTGATCGGCACCACCCGCCAGGTCCGGGTCAGCCAGCCCTCCAGGGTGTAGACGGCGTCGGCGGTGACCTCCCAGCGGTGCACCCGGAACCGCCACAGCGGCTCGACCACCACCGACACCAGGGCCAGCGGCACCAGCAGCCAGCGGGCCACCGCCAGCACCACCTCGAACCAGCGCGGCACGTCGTCGGGCACCATGATCGACAGGCCGATCACCACCGCCGCCACGACGACCGTCACGACGGCACCCTGCACGGCCCACAGCCACTGCGCGGCCGGGGAGACGCGGTGCGCCGGCGCCCGCAGCGGCAGCGCACCAGCCATGGTCAGGCGGCGAACGCCCGGCAGGCCTCCCGGCAGAACTCCGGCAGGTCGTCGGGATTGCGGCTGGTGACCAGCGTCCAGCCGGCCGAGGAGTCGACGTGCACGACCTCGTCGACCCAGGTGGCGCCGGCGTTGTCCAGGTCGGTGCGCAGGCTGGGCCAGGACGTCAGGGTCTTGCCGGAGACCGCGCCGGCCTCGATGAGCGTCCAGGCCGCGTGGCAGATCGCCGCCACCGGCTTGCCGGCGTCGACGAACTCCCGGACCAGCGCGACCGCGCCGGACTTCACCCGCAGCTGGTCGGCGTTGACCACCCCGCCCGGCAGCACCAGGCCGGCGAAGTCGTCCACCGAGGCCTCCTCGACCGTCTGCTGCACCGGGAACTTGGCCGCCTTCTGCCGCCCGGTGAACGCCTGCACCGACCCGGCGGACGGGGCGAGCAGGGTGGGGCGGCCGCCGTCCTGCTCGATCGCCTGCCAGGGACTGGTCAGCTCGACCTGCTCGACGCCCTCATTGGCCATGAGGAATGCGATCCGCCGTCCTGCGAGTGCTCCGGCCACGGGGCCACCTTCCGAATCGATCGTGTGGGGATACCGAGGCCCCTACCCCACCGGTGGACCGCCCACCCTGTGCCGAGCGCCTAGCCGAAGAACACCTCCGCCTCCGCGTACCGCTCGACCGGGACGGTCTTGAGCTCGGCCGTCGCCTCGGCCAGCGGGACCCGGACGATGTCGGTGCCGCGCAGCGCCACCATCTGCCCGAACGCCCCGTCCTGGACGGCGTCGATCGCGCCCAGCCCGAACCGGGTGGCCAGCACCCGGTCGAACGCCGTCGGCGTGCCGCCGCGCTGCACGTGCCCGAGCACGACCGCGCGCGACTCCTTGCCGGTGGCCTTCTCGATCTCGTCGGCCAGCAGCTGCCCGATGCCGCCCAGCCGGACGTGCCCGAAGGCGTCCTTCTCCCCCGCGACCAGCGCCATCGTCCCCTCCTTGGGGGTGGCGCCCTCGGCCACGACGACGATCGGCGAGTAGTGCGTCTGGAACCGGCGCTCGACCCAGTCGCAGACCGCGGTCAGGTCGAAGGGCTGCTCCGGCACCAGGATCACGTTGGCGCCGCCGGCCAGGCCCGCGTGCAGCGCGATCCAGCCCGCGTGCCGGCCCATCACCTCGACCACCAGCGCGCGGTGGTGCGACTCGGCCGTGGTGTGCAGCCGGTCGATGGCCTCCATCGCGATGTTGACCGCGGTGTCGAAGCCGAACGTGTAGTCCGTCGCGGCCAGGTCGTTGTCGATGGTCTTGGGCACGCCGACGACGTTGACGCCGTCGTCGAACAGCCGCTTGGCCACCCCGAGGGTGTCCTCGCCGCCGATCGCGACGAGCGCGTCCACCCCGTGCCGGGACAGCCCGGCCGCGACCTTCTCGGCCCCGCCCTCGACCTTGTACGGGTTGGTCCGTGAGGTGCCGAGGATGGTGCCGCCGCGGGGCAGGATGCCGCGCACCTGGTCGACGCCGAGCGGGCTCGCGTCGCCCTCCATCGGGCCGCGCCAGCCGTCGCGGAAGCCGACGAACTCGTGCCCGTAGACCGAGACGCCCTTGCGCACGACCGCCCGGATGACCGCGTTCAGCCCCGGGCAGTCGCCGCCGCCGGTGAGCACGCCGATCCGCATCGTTCCTCCTCGCTGGCCGTACAGGTCCGCAGGAGCCTAGCGGGGGGTGACCTCGGCCATCTCGCCCCAGCCGGTCAGGCCCTCGATGGTGGTGCTCACGATCGACGGCTTGGCCGCGACGTAGTCCGGCATCCAGTCCATCGCGGCCTTGAAGTGGTCGGACGTGACGTGCGCCTCCGCGGCGCCGTCCTGGAACGCCTCCACCAGCGTGAACACGTTGTCCGCATCCACGCTGCGGTTCCACTCGAAGAAGATGTTGCCGGGCTCGGCCCGGGTGCCCGCGGTGAAGTCGGCGACCTTGTCCAGCCACTGGCCGGCGTGCTCCGGCTTGATCGTCCACTTGACCACGATGAAGATCATTCCAACCTCCGGACGGCTCGGGCTCCGTCCCGAACCGTACGGTGTCGCGGTGCGCTTCCACTACGACTGCGAGTTCATCGAGGACGGGTCGACGATCGAGCTGGTCTCGATCGGGATGGTGGACGAGACCGGGCGCGAGTTCTACGCGGTGTCGACCGAGTTCGACCCCACCCGGGCCATCCCCTGGGTCCGCCGGCACGTGCTGGACAAGCTGCCCTCCCCCGCCGACCCGGCCTGGCGCAGCCGGGAGCGGATCCGCACCGACCTGCACGCGTTCCTCACCGAGCCGGGCGAGCCGATCGAGCTCTGGGCCTGGTACGCGGCCTACGACCACGTGGTGCTGGCGCAGCTGTGGGGCTCGATGCCGGGGCTGCCGCGGGAGATCCCGCGCTTCACCCACGAGCTGGCCCAGCGCTGGGAGGACGCCGGCCGCCCGCCGCTGCCGGCCGGCGGATCCGACCGCCACGACGCCCTGGCCGACGCCCGCCACAACCTGGCCCGCTGGCACGCCATCGAGGCCGCCGGCCGCTCTTAGTGTTTCTTTAGGGGTGACCCCTATCACTCCGGTACGGGTACAGCGGCCCCGCGTCGCCGCTGCGCACCACCGGAGGTCCCATGTCCATCCTGCTCACCCGCGGCCGCCGCCGCGGCGCCGCCCTGGTCGCGGCGCTCGCGGTCGTCACGTTCGGCCTGATCGGCGCCGGCGCGACCCCGGCCGCCGCCGGCACCGGCTTCCCGATCTACACCGTGCCCTGCTACTCGGGCTCGAACGTCTGCCTGTACGAGACCGCGTACAACCAGGGCTTCACCGCCTTCGCGCTCTACGACGTCGGCCCGACGCCGTACTACTACAGCGTCTGGAACATGAGCACCCGAACCCTGCTGGCCCGGTGCGGCAGCGGCATGGAGTGCTCGACCGGCCCGCGGGGCTATCCCGGGCCGGGCCAGTGCTACGACTACATCGCGTACGTCGGCAGCGCCGGCGGGGTCATGCCGCCGACCCCGGTGATCCGGGCGTCCGACGGGCTGTTGCGGATCTGCCGCTGACCGTTGCTCCGCCGGGCGCGCCACCAAGCGGCGCGCCCGGTCGGGTCCGGCGCCACCAAGCGGCGCGCCCGGTCGGGTCCGGCGCCGCCTAGGAGGCGCGCTCGGTCGGCAGCCGGGACGGGCGGTCGGCGTCGGTGACCTCGGCCGCGTCGGGCAGGCCGATCTTGCCCTCGGCCGCGATCTGCGCCTTGACCTTGGCCGCGTACAGGTCGACGTACTCCTGTCCGGACAGGACCATCAGCTCGTACATGATCTCGTCGGTCATGGACCGCTCGACGAAGCGGTCGCCGGCCAGCCCCTCGTACCGGGAGAAGTCCAGGGCCGGGCCGAACCGGATCCCGATCCGGCGGATCCGCGGCAGCTTCTTGCCGATCGGCTGCACCTCCCGGGTGCCGATCATGGCCACCGGGATGACCGGCACGCCGGCCTCCAGCGCCATCCGGGCCACCCCGGTCTTGCCCCGGTAGAGCCGGCCGTCGGGCGAGCGGGTGCCCTCGGGATAGATCCCGAGCAGCTTGCCCTCGGCCAGGATCCGCTTGCCCGTCTCCAGCGCCGCCTTCGCCGCCGAGCCGCTGCTGCGGTCGATCGGGACCTGCCCCACGCCGGTGAAGAACATGCGGCTGAGCCAGCCCTTGAGCCCGCGGCCGGTGAAGTATTCCTGCTTGGCCAGGAACGTCACCCGGCGCGGCACCATCAGCGGCATGAAGATCGAGTCGGAGAACGACAGGTGGTTGCTGGCGATGATCGCCGCGCCGCTGTCGGGCAGGTGCTCGGTGCCTTCCACCCGGGGCCGGAACAGCAGCCGGAGCCACGGGCCGAGGAGAACGAATTTCAACAACCAGTAGAACACCGTGTCCTCCTTCGTCACCCGGAGCCTACGGGCGCCACGGCGGATGCGACAACGACGCCCGTACGGCCACCCGCTTGGTGCACGCCACTTCGTCAGCGGGACGTGCGACGATGGAAGGGCAGCGGCGACAGGGAGGTGCGGCGTGGGCGTCCTGCCCGGTGCGGAGCCGTTCGCCGCCGACGGCGGCGACGTGGGGGTCGTGCTCAGCCACGGCTTCACCGGCTCCCCGCGCAGCCTCCGGCCCTGGGCGTCGCACCTGGCCGAGGCCGGTCTGAGCGTCCGGCTCCCCCGGCTGCCCGGCCACGGCACCCGGTGGCAGGACCTCAACGACACCCGCTGGCCCGACTGGTACGGCGAGGTCGAGCGCGCCTTCGACGAGCTGCGCGGCCGCTGCCGGCAGGTCTTCGCGATGGGCCTGTCGATGGGCGGCACGCTGGTCCTCCGGCTGGCCGAGCAGCGCCCGGCCGAGGTCGCCGGGCTGGTGCTGGTCAACCCGTCGCTGGGCACCGAGCGCAAGGACATGAAATACGCGCTGCCGGTGCTGCACCGGTTCGTGCCGTCGATGCCGGCGATCGGCGACGACATCCGCAAGCCCGGCGTGACCGAGGGGGCCTACCCGCGGACCCCGCTCACGGCGGCATACTCGCTCTCCAAGCTCTGGCCGCTCGTCGCCGCCGACCTCGGGCTGGTCACCGCCCCGATCCTGACCTACCGGAGCCGGGTCGACCACGTGGTCGAGCCGCTGTCCGGGCGGCTGCTGCGGGAGGGCGCCTCCTCGACCGAGGTCACCGAGGTGATCCTGGAGGAGTCGTACCACGTCGCCACCCTCGACAACGACGCGCCGGCGATCTTCGCCGGGAGCCTCGAGTGGGTGCGCCAGCACACGTCCGCCCCGGCCGGGAGCTGACGTGGCCGGCGAGGGCCGGCGCGGTCGCCGGGACAACGGGCTGGACGCGGCCGCCTTCGTGCCGCTGGTCGACGTCGACCCCCGGGTCGGCGAGCACCTGCTGGACGTGCTCGGCTCGGCCGGGGTGCCGGCCTACCTGGAGCCCTCCGCCGACGTCGAGCCCTACACCCGGACGCTGTCGCTGCCGTCGCCGCCGACCGACCGGCTGTTCGTGGACCGCGACCAGCACCGCGAGGCCCAGGAGATCGTCGAGGCCGAGACGCCGCACGGGCCCCGGCCCAAGCCGCAGTCGCGCGACGACGAGCCCTCGCACGGGCTGTCGGACGCAGCCGAGGAGCAGGCCTGGCAGGCGATCATCGCCGGGTTCGGGCCGTCGACCGGGATGTCCGAGCCCGGCCCGGGTGCGCCCGGGACCGGCTCGGGGGACCCCGAGCCGGGCGGCCCGGGCGCCGGCGCCGCCGACCGGGCCGACGAGTCGGCCGATCCCGACCTGCGGCCGGACACCGAGCCCCGACCGGACAACCGGCCCGGCCCGGGCGGCACCGAGGGCTGGCTCGGCTCGCTGCCGGACCGCACCTACCGCGACCGCGACGACCTGATCGCCGACCCGTGGTCGGACCTGGAGTCCGACCGGGGCCGGCGCCGCCGCCGCGGCGGCCCGGCCGACACCGACCCGCTGCCCAGCGGCAAGGACCTGGACAAGGCGGCCGACGCCCGGGCCCGCTACGAGGCCGACGCCGCCGCCGAGGCCGAGGCGGCGGCCGAGGAGCTGTGGATCGACGGCCCGCCGACGCTGGACGACGGCACCGACGAGCACTTCGAGCCGCCGCCGCCCCCGCCGGTGCCCCGCCCGTCCCGGCACGCCGTGCTGGCCGGGATCCTCATCGTGCTCGGCATCGTCTTCATGGCGTTCCCGCGGCTGCTCGGCCTCGACGACGGCGCCGGCCTCACCCTCGGCGTGATCTCCGTCCTGGCCGGCGCGGTCCTGCTGGTGATGCGCCTGCGCGAGACCCGGGCCGACGACGGGCCCGACGACGGAGCCATCGTTTAATCGGCCGGACCGGGCTCGGCTAACCTGCGGCTCGTGAAGCTGACGGAGACCGTGGAGATCACGGGCCATCTCATGGACACCGGCGTCCTGGCCAGAGTGCTCGACGACGTCCTGGAATACGGCGGCGACTACAAGGTCGACCGCCTCGACCTCGGCCGCGAGCACGACGACGAGTCGTACGCGCGGATCTCGGTCGGCGCGGACGACGACGACTCCCTGCAGCGGATCCTCAACCGGGTGCAGATCCACGGGGTCAACCCGGTGCACGCGGTCGACGCCGACCTGCAGCCGGCGCCCCGGGACGGGGTGTTCCCGGAGGAGTTCTACTCGACCACCAACCTGCAGACCGAGGTCCGGCTGGACGGGCAGTGGCACCCGGTCGACCGGGCCGAGATGGACTGCGGCCTGGTCGTCAGCGAGGGCGTCATCCGGGTCGTGCCGGTCTCCGACGTCAAGGCGGGCGAGCAGGTCGTCTGCGGCGCCACCGGCGTGCGGGTGACGCTGCCGGCGACCGAGGAGCTGATCGAGGGCGACGGCTTCGCGTTCATGTCCTCGACGGTGTCCAGCGAGAAGCCGCAGGCGCTGCTGGTGCGGCAGATCGCGGCCCGGATGCGCGAGGTCAAGGCGGCCGGCGACAAGATCCTCTGGGTCGGCGGCCCGGCGGTCGTGCACACCGGTGCCGCCCCGGCGATGGTCGCGCTGGTCCGGGCCGGGTTCGTGGACGTGCTCTTCGCCGGCAACGCGCTGGCCACCCACGACATCGAGGCCAACCTGTACGGGACCTCGCTCGGGGTCGACCTCAACCGCGGCGCCGGCGTCCCGCACGGGCACGAGCACCACATCCGCGCGATCAACCAGATCCGCCGGGCCGGCTCGATCGCCGACGCGGTGTCGCAGGGGCTGCTGACCGGCGGCGTGATGCACGCGCTGGTGGCGGCGGGCAAGACGTTCGTGCTGGTCGGCTCCGTCCGCGACGACGGTCCCCTGCCGGACGTCTACACCGACGTCATCGACGGGCAGCGGGCGATGCGGGCCGAGCTGGAGGGCGTCGGGTTCTGCATCATGGTCGCGACCATGCTGCACTCGATCGCCACCGGCAACATCCTGCCGGCCTCGGTGCCGCTGGTGTGCGTCGACATCAACCCGGCCACGGTGACCAAGCTCGCCGACCGCGGCAGCGCCCAGGCGATCGGCATCGTCACCGACACCGGCCTCTTCCTGGAGCAACTCGCCCGCGAGCTGGTCCCGGACTACACCTGATCCGGCCCGGCCCGTCGCCGGCACGGCGTTCGGGCCGCTCGGGCCGCTCGGCCGCTCGGCCGCGCGTGGAGCGCGGCTGGCCAGGGCGTTCGGGCCGGGAAAGGAGATGAAGGGGGCCGGCCCCGGCCAGTACGGTCCCGGGCATGACCGCGGACCGGTGCGTGCCAGCGGACTTCGAGCCGCCGACCTCGCTCGTCACCAGCGACTTCCGCCTCGAACCGCTGGGACCGCAGCACAACGAGGCCGACCTCGCCGCGTGGACGTCGAGCATCGAGCACATCCGCTCGACCCCGGGCTATCCCGACGGCAGGTGGCCCCCGCCCGGCGGCATGACGCTCGAGGAGAACCTCGCCGACCTCCGCCGCCACGCCGACGACTTCGCCCGGCGCGCCGGCTTCACGTTCACCGTCCTCGACCCGGCCGACGACGACGTCATCGGCTGCGTCTACATCTATCCCACGGCCGCCGAGGACTACGACGTCACGGTCCAGTCCTGGGTACGCGCCGACCGGGCCGCCCTCGACGTCCCCCTCGCCGACGCCGTCGCCCGCTGGCTCGCCACCGACTGGCCCTGGCAGCGCCTCGACCGCTGCGGCCGCTGACCGCAGCGCCCGCTGACCGCAGCGCCCGCTGACCGCAGCGCCCGCCGGCCCGTCAGCCGCTCAGT
>DATINN010000715.1:0-5045 GCA_035474175.1 Mycobacteriales bacterium
GCCGCCGCAGGACACGCTGACCGACGAGTTCCCGATCCGGCTCACCACCGTACGGCTGCTGGACGGCTACAACTCGGGCGTGCAGACCGGCGGCTACTCCTCGCCGCTGCGCCGCCGGGAGTCGCTGCGGATGGACGCCGCCGACGGCGCCGCCCTCGGCATCGCCAACGGCGAGCGGGTGCGGGTCACGTCCCGGCGGGGCTCGGTCGAGGCGCCGGTCTGGTTCGACCCGGCGCTGCGGCCGGGGCTGGCCTCCTTCACGCCCCACTTCACCGAGGAGGTCGACGTCAACGTCCTGACCAACGACGCCTGGGACCCGAAGTCGGGCACGTCGGAGTTCAAGGCGACCGCGATCCGGATCGAGAAGCTGGGGTAGCGCGTGGATCTGCACCTCTCCGACGCCCAGGCGTCGGCCGCCGAGCAGGAGGCGGTGGCGGCCGTGCTGGGCGAGCACGCCCGCGTCACCGGCGACGAGGTGCGCGAGCACGCCTACTTCGCCGACTCCGGGCAGGCCGCCCGCGGCCGGCGGCACCTGCTGCTGCCCGCGCTGCACGCGGTGATGAAGGCGCGCGGCTGGATCAGCCCCGGTGCGCTCAACCACGTCGCCCGGGTGCTCTCGATCCCGCCCGCCGAGGTGTACGGCGTGGCCACGTTCTACGCCATGTTCTCCGTCGAGCCGCAGGCGCCGCAGGTCGTGCACGTGTGCGACGACATCGCCTGCGGCCCGTACGGGGGTGAGGAGATCGCGGCCCGGCTCACGGCCGAGCTCGGCCCGGAGGGGACCGGCACGGACGCCTGCTGGGTGCGCAGCCCCTGCCTGGGCCTGTGCGAGCGGGCGCCGGCGGTGCTGGTGCAGCGGGCCCGGGGCGAGGACACGAGCATCGCGCCGGCCCGGGGCGGCTTCCTGGACGTGTCCGCGGAGGAGGCGGACGCGGCCTTCGCCGACACCACCGTGAGCGCGCCGCAGACGGGCGGGGCCGGGTCCGGCCTGCGGCTGCTGGCCCGGGTCGGCGTGGTCGACCCGACCAGCCTGGACGACTACCGGGCCCACGGCGGCTACTCGGCGCTGCGCCGGGCCGTCGAGCTCGGCCCGACCCGGGTGATCAAGGAGGTCGTCGACGCCGGGCTCACCGGCCGCGGCGGCGCCGCGTTCCCGACCGGCGTGAAGTGGGACGGCGTCGCCCGTACGCCGGAGCGCCCCCACTACCTGGTCTGCAACGCCGACGAGTCCGAGCCGGGCACGTTCAAGGACCGGGTGCTGATGGAGAGCGACCCGTTCGGGCTGATCGAGGCGATGACGATCACCGGCTTCGCGGCCGGCTGCGAGCGCGGCTTCCTCTACCTGCGCGGCGAATACCCGCTGGCGACCCGGCGGCTGCAGGGCGCCATCGAGGCGGCCCGGGCCCGTGGCTACCTCGGGCCGGACGTGCTCGGGGCCGGCTTCGCGTTCGACATCGAGCTGCGTCGCGGCGCCGGGGCGTACATCTGCGGCGAGGAGACCGCGCTGCTCAACTCGATCGAGGGCCTGCGCGGGGAGCCGCGCAACAAGCCGCCGTTCCCGAGCGTGCGCGGGCTGTTCGGGCGGCCCACGGTGATCAACAACGTGGAGACGCTCTACAACGTGCCGGAGATCCTCCGGATCGGCGCGCCCGCCTTCGCCTCGATCGGCAGCGGCCGGTCCACCGGCACGAAGCTGTTCTGCCTGGCCGGCATCGTCCGCACCCCCGGCGTGTACGAGGTCGAGTTCGGCACCACGCTGCGCGAGCTGCTCGCGCTGGCCGGCGGGGTGACCGGCGACCTGCGCGCGGTGCTGCTCGGCGGCGCCGCCGGTGGCTTCGTCACGCCCGACCAGCTCGACGTGCCGCTCACGCTGGAGGGCACCCGCGAGATCGGCGCCACGCTCGGCTCCGGCGTCGTGCTCGCCATCGACGCGTCCGCGGACACCGCGGCGATGCTGCGCCGGATCGCCGCGTTCTTCCGGGACGAGTCCTGCGGCCAGTGCGTGCCCTGCCGGGTCGGCACCGTCCGGCAGGAGGAGGCGCTGGCCCGGCTGGCCCGCGGCGCCCCCCGCGGCTCCCGGGACACCGAGCTGGCGCTGCTCGACGACCTGGCCCGGGTCATGCAGGACGCCTCGATCTGCGGTCTCGGGCAGACCGCGCCCGCGGCCGTGCGGTCCGCGCTGTCGCTCGGGCTGCTCGACGCCCCGGCCAGTCCGAACGGGAGGGTCCTGCGATGACCGTGCTGCTGGGCAGCATCAACCGGCTGGTCACGCTGACGGTCGACGGCCAGGAGGTCCGCGTCCCCGAGGGCGCGACGATCCTGGACGCGATGCCGCACGCCGACACCCCGACGCTGTGCTACGGACCGAACCTGACGCCGATCAACGCCTGCCGCGTCTGCGTGGTCGACGTCGAGGGCAGCCGGGTGCTGGTGCCCTCGTGCGCGCGCACGGCCGAGGACGGGATGGTCGTCCGCACCGACACCGAGCGGGTCCGGCACAGCCGGCGGATGGTGCTGGAGCTGCTCGCCTCCTCGGCCGACCTGTCCCAGGCCAGTGCCGACGTGCAGCGCTGGATGGCCGACTACGGGGTGGATCCCGGGCGCTACGGCCCGCCCGCGCCGCCGTCCGACGACCGGGACCGGCGTCACGCCGGACACCACCACGCCCCCGACGGCAGCACCGCGGACACCGTCGCGCAGCCGGTCAAGATCGACAACGACCTCTACGTCCGCGACTACAGCCGCTGCATCATGTGCTACAAGTGCGTCAAGGCCTGCGGGACGGACGCCCAGTTCACGTTCGCGATCGCCGCCGCCGGGCGCGGGTTCGACGCCCGCATCGCCACCGAGCTGGACAACCCGCTGCCCGAGTCGGCCTGCGTCTACTGCGGCAACTGCATCGGCGTGTGCCCGACCGGTGCGCTGAAGTCCGTACGGGAGCACGAGCTGCGCGAGGCCGGCGAGTGGCGGCCCGAGGAGGAGACCGTGACCACCACCGTCTGCTCGTTCTGCGGCGTCGGCTGCAACCTGGAGCTGCACGTGCAGCAGGGCTCGATCGTCAACGTGACCTCGCCCTCGGACCACTCCGTCACCCACGGCCACCTCTGCATCAAGGGCCGCTTCGGCTTCCAGCACGTGCAGAACCTGCCGGAGGGCTCGTCCTGAGGCCGGCCGTCTTGAGCCCCGCCGCGCCGGTCAGGCCGGGTGGATGCGGTTGGGGCTTGACTGCAGGGCGGCGCGCAGGGCCGGGTGCATCGCGGCCAGGGCCTCCGCGTCGTACTCGACCCGGTGCCGCCCGGCGGCGAGGGTGAGCGCGGCCGGCCGGGCCGCGACGCACCGCTCGCACCGGCCCAGGTGCCCGGTGGGCACGAGGCGGCGGCAGGCGGGGCAGCGGTCCCGGTCGCGGTGCGGCCGGCGCACCGGGTTGCGCCGCAGCACGGACAGCCGGTCGCGCAGCCCGGGCCAGACCGGGATCGCCAGCTCCTCCTCGACGGTCCAGTTCAGCGCCAGCTCGCGGTGGAAGCGCGGGCTGCCGGCCGGCCCGTCCGCGTCGCCGCCGACGTAGAGCAGCACGTCCCCGCGGTACGCCCGCAGCACGTCGTACCCGGCCGCGTCGTCCTCCGGCGGCGGCCAGCACAGCAGCAGGGTCCGGCCCGGGTACGCCCGCACCGCGGCCACCCCGGCCAGCGGCTCGACCGCAGTCCACAGTGGACCGTCGTGGTACGGGTTGGGCCCGCCCGCCGCGGGGTCGGTGGCGACCACGTCCGCGCCGCGCTCGCGCAGCAGCGCGGCCCAGTAGCCGGTGCCGGCCCCGGTCTCCAGCAGCGGCCCGCGCTCGGCCACGGCCGCCAGCGCCGCCGCGGACGGGACGGCCCAGGCGTAGCGGGCGGCCAGCTCCCGCCGGCGGGCCGGGAGGTCGAGCACCTGCGCCAGCCCGGGGGAGAGGTCCCAGCCGCGCAGCGGGACCCGCCCGGCCAGCGTCCGCACCAGCTCCAGCAGCGACGCCGTGCCGAGGCCGGCGAAGTAGGCGCCCAGCCGGTCCCGGGCCGTCGCCCACTCGCCCGCGTCCGTCACCGGCCCGTACGCGGGGTCCACCGCCCACGGGTGCCGGCGGCCGAACTCGACGTAGGACAGCGCGGTGGAGGCCCGGTCGACCGGCGTGAGGAAGGCCGGCCGGTCCCGGCCGTGCCGCCAGGTGCCGGGCGCGACCGGGACGACCGCGGCCCCGCAGCCGGCGCAGATCGGGTGCCCGTCCACGACCACCCGGCGTCCGCCCGCCGTCAGCGGCCGGGTCCCGTCGGCACAGGATCGGCTCACCGGCCCCGGCGGCCGGGTCCCGTCCGCGCGCGGCCGGCGCACCGCCGCACCGGCCGGCGGCCGGGTCGCGCCCGTGCCGGACCGGCTCACAGGCCCAGGATGGTCCGGCGGACCTCGGCGCTGTCGGTCAGCTCGGCCGGCGTCCCGCTGGTCGCCACCCGTCCCTCCGACAGCAGGTACGCGCGCTCGCTCACCGCCAGCGCCCGCGGCACGTCCTGCTCCACGACCAGCACGCTCACCCCGGAGGCGGCGATGGCCGAGATCGCGTCGTACACCTCGTCGACGATGACCGGGGCCAGACCGAGCGACGGCTCGTCGAGCAGCAGCAGGGCCGGGCGCGCCATCAGCGCCCGCCCGATCGCGACCATCTGCTGCTCGCCGCCGGACAGCGACCCGGCCAGCTGCCCGGCCCGCTCGGCCAGCCGCGGGAACAGCTCGTGCACCCGCGCCAGCGACTCCCGCCGGGCCCGCCGCGCCGCCGGCCGGTACGCCCCCAGCGCCAGGTTGTCGGCCACGGTCATCTGCGCGAACACCCGCCGGCCCTCCGGCACCACCGCCACCCCGCAGGTGCAGACCCGGTGCGCCGGCAGCCGCGCCACGTCGGTGCCGCCGACGAGGATCTCGCCCCGGCTGCGCGGCTGCAGCCCGGCGATCGCGTTGACCAGCGTCGACTTGCCGGCCCCGTTCGGCCCGACGACCGCGACCGTTTCCCCCGGGCCGACGGTCAG
>DATINN010000716.1:0-3059 GCA_035474175.1 Mycobacteriales bacterium
CCTGGACAACCGGCCGCCGCCGTTCCTGCTCGCCGACGGGCCGACCATGGACCGGATCGTGGCCGCGTACGAGGCCGGGGACTCCGCGCTGTTCGCGCTCGGCGTCGTGTCCACCTGGTACTCGCCGGTGCAGACGTCCCGGCTCACCCTGACCGGGGCCGACGCCGTGCTGGCCGCGCAGGACCGGCTCGACAGCACCGTGGAAGGGGCCGTCGGCGGGGACGTCGCCCCCAACGGGCTGGCCACCGACCTGGCCGCGGCCCGGGCCGCGCGGGACGGCATCGGCGGCGCGATCACCCCGGTGGCGCTGGCCGGGGTGCTGGTGGCGGTGCTGCTGGTCGGCGCGGCGGCGTCGTTCTGGGTGGACCAGCGGCGGGCGGAGCTGCGGCTGCTCGGTGCCCGCGGGATCGGGCCGCCCGCGCTGGCCGGCAAGGCCGTGCTCGAGCTGGGGCTGCCCGCGCTGGCCGGCGCCGCCGCCGGCTGGGGCGCCGCGGTCGGGCTGGTCCGGCTGGCCGGTCCGGCGAACCTGGAGCCGGGCGCGCCCGGGCACGCGCTGCTGGCCGTGCTGCCCGCGCTGGCCGCCGGGCTGCTGGCGCTGGCCGCGGTCGCCGCCGGCCGCACCGCCGAGCGGTCCCGGCACCGCCGGCTCCCGCCGGTGCCGTGGGAGCTGGCCCTGCTGGCGCTGGCCGCCTGGGCCTACCTGGCGTTGCGCGAGCGCGGCGCGGTGGTGACCGACAACCGGGCGGTGGTGCGGGTCGACCCGCGGCTGGTGACGTTCGGGCTGCTGGGCACGGCCGGGGCGGTGCTGCTGCTGGCCCGGCTGCTCACCGCGTTGCTGCCGGCGCTGCGGCGGCGGACCGCGACGGTGCCGACGCCGCTGCACCTGGCCGTCCGGCGGCTGGCCGGGCTGCGCACCGCGACCGCGGCCCTGCTGGTGGCGACCGCGGTGCCGGTCGCGATCCTCGGCTACGCCGGCGCCATCACCCGCTCCACCGACGCCAGCGTGCTGGCCAAGGCCCGGACGTACGCCGGGACCGAGCACGCGGTCGTCCTCAACGCGGCCCCGGCCCAGACGCTGCCGGTCGGCGACACCGGCACGCAGGTCAGCGTGATCCGGGACGTGCGCACGGTGGCCGGGGACCAGACCGAGGTCCTCGGCATCGACCCGGCGGCGTTCCTGCGGTACGCGTACACCGACCGGACGGTGTTCGGTGCCGACCTGCCGGGGCTGGTCCGGCGGCTGGCGGCGCCCGGGTTGCCGGCGCTGGCCATCGGCTGCCCGGAGTGCGGGTCGCAGGTCGGGATGACGCTCGGCCGCAGCCGCCGCACCGCGACCGTGGTCGGCACGGCCGACCTGTTCCCCGGCATCCGGGTCCGCGACGCGGCTCTGCTGGTGGTGCCGCGGACGGCGCTGCAGGACATCGACCCCTACGCCAACCGGGTCGAGGAGATCTGGACCACCGACGAGCTGCTGCCGGCCGCGATCGACGCGGTCACCCGGGCCGGGCGGCCGCCGATGCGCGAGGTGTCGCCGGCGCAGTTCCTCGGCAGCACCCAGCTGCTGCCGGTGACGTGGACCTTCGGCTACCTGCAGGCGCTGGCCGGGCTGATCGGGCTGATCGGGATGGCCGGGCTGTTCCTGTTCCTGTCCGCACGGCAGCGCTCCACCCTGGTCTCGTACGTGCTGCTGCGGCGGCTCGGGCTGAGCCGGCGGGGCCACCTGGGCTCGCTCACCGGCGAGCTGGCCGGGACGCTCGCGGTCGGCTGGCTGCTCGGCGCGGGGTGCGCGGTCGGCTTCGCCGCGGCCGTGCGCGGGCTGCTCGACGTCAACCCGCTCTACCCGCCGGGCGCGGTGCTGGTGCTGCCGGTGGGCCCGCTGGCGATCGGGATCGCCGTGCTGCTCGCCGTCGCGCTGCTGGGCGCGCTCGGGACCCAGCGGGTCGCGGACGCGGCCGAGCCGGCCACCCTGCTGCGCGGCGCCGACAGCTGACGGCCGGCGCCAGGCCCGACGCTGGGCCCGACCGTCTACAGGCGACGGTCGGCCAGGGCCGGGAACTCCTTGCGGGAGCGGGTGACCAGGTCCGGGTCGATCTCCGCGGTGAGCACCTCCGGCCCGGCGCCGGCCTCCGCGACCACCTCGCCCCACGGGTCGACGACCGCGCTCCGCCCGGCCAGCTCGACCTGGCCCTGCCGGCCGGCCGCGTTGCAGGCGAGCAGGAAGCTCTGGTTTTCCAGGGCCCGCGACCGCAGCAGCAGCTGCCAGTGCGGCAGCCGGGACAGCGGCCAGGCCGCCGCGACCAGGAACAGCTGCGAGCCGCCGTCCACCTGGGCCCGGAACAGCTCCGGGAACCGCAGGTCGTAGCAGGTGGACAGGGCCAGCGCGCCGTGCCCGGCCACCGCCGCGCCCGGCGTCAGCAGCTCCTGCTCGCGCGACCCGTAGCCGAACAGGTGCACCTTCCGGTACGTGTGCACGAGCGCGCCGGTGGGGTCGAAGAGCAGGCTGGTGTTGAACAGGTGGCCGGCCTCGTCCCGCTCGACCATGCTGCCGGCGTGCAGGGTGACGCCGGCGGCGCGGGCCGCGGCGCCGAGCGTGGCCACCAGCGGGCCGTCCAGCGGCTCGGCCGTGGCCGCGTAGTCGTCGAAGGCGAAGTAGCCGGTCGCCCACAGCTCCGGCAGCAGCACCAGGTCGTCGCCGGCCCGGGCCGCGATCTGCTCGGTCACCCCGGCGACCCGCTCGGCCATCGGCCGCGAGCCGTCGATCTCGGTCTGGATCAGCGTGACGCGCATGAAGGGCCTCCCTGTCCCGATCCTAAGGTGGGGCCATGGCGTACGACAGCGCTCGGTTGCGGGACGCGGTGCGGGTGCGCCGGCTGCCGTTCGCGGCCGACGCGGCGGCGGCGTACCGGGAGGTGTTCGCGCCCGGGTTCTGGCTGGACAGCGGGCTGGTCGTGGACGGGCTGTCGCGGTTCTCCTTCCTGGGCACCGGCAGCGAGTACGTGACCTACCGGGTGGCGACCGGGACCGTCTCCGTGGACGGCGTCGAGGAGGTCCGGGCGCCG
>DATINN010000717.1:0-3898 GCA_035474175.1 Mycobacteriales bacterium
GGCATCCAGTAGCCGAACCTCACCGTGCCCACTCCTCGGACAGGCTGCCAGGTGCAAGCGCCGGGCAGCCGGCCCTCGTCGTTCCCCGCTCGCCCTGCGGGCTCTCGGGCTCGCTCATCGTGCGCCCTCCTTGTCCAGCCGGCCCAGGTAGGCGGCCACGGCGCGGGCGGCCGAGCGCGGCGCCACCGCCTCCACCTCGGGGTTGTAGTTGGTGTTGGTGTTCACGTCGTAGGTGACCGTGCGGCCGTCCGCGGTCTCCAGGAACTCGAACCCGGCCACCTCGATCCCGTGCCGCCGGGCGAAGTCCTCGTACGCGCGGATCAGCTTCTCCGGCACCGATGGGCGCAGCGCGAACAGGCTGCCCCCGTCGACGGCGCAGGCGTCGGCCGGGCAGAGCTGGAAGCCGCCGCGGCCGGTGTCGGCGGTGATCGCGTACACGAACTCGCCGCCGACGATCTCGGCCCGGGTGATCCGGGGCTCGGCCGGCGCGACGTACTCCTGGACCAGCAGGACGCCGTCCACCGGCGGCTCGACCACCTCCACCGCGGCCGCCGAGTCGAACCGCTGCACGCCCAGGCCCTTGCCGCCCCGGTTGGGCTTCACCACGACGGGCCCGCCGATCTGCTCGGCCGCGGCCCGCACGTCGGCCGGCGCCGCGCCCAGCACCGCCACCGTGCGCGGTACGTCGATCCCGGCCGCCCGCAGCAGCACCAGCTGCCTGACCTTGGACAGCTCCAGGTCCAGCACGGCGCGGCCGTTGACCACCCGCCGCCCGGACGCCTCCAGGTGGTCGAACAGGCCGCGGGCGTGCTCGGCCGAGATCGCGTGCCCGCGGGTCGCCGCGGACGCGCTCATCCGCGACCACCAGACGCCGGGCGCCGGCTCCGCGGTCAGGTCGAGGAGGCCGCCGGTGACCAGGACCTCGTCCCAGTCGACCCCCTCGGCCTCGAACGCGGCCGCGAACGGCGGCAGCCACTCGGGATTCTCGTGCACCACGTGAACGGTCACGGGTTCGAGTGAACCACCGCGTCCAGCGCGCCGCCGATGTCGGCCAGCAGGTCGGCCGGGTCCTCGCAGCCGGCCGAGAGCCGGACCAGCCCGGGCGGGACGTCGTCGCCCCAGCGGGCCCGCCGGTCCGCGCAGGTGTGCAGGCCGCCGAAGCTGGTCGCGTCGGTGACCAGCCGGGCGTGCGCGAGGAAACCCTCCGGGTCGGCCGTGACGAAGGACACCAGCCCGCCGAAGCGGCGCATCTGCCGGGCGGCGACCGCGTGCCCGGGATCGGCCGGCAGCCCGGGGTAGCGCACCGCCTGCACGGCCGGGTGGGCGGCCAGCAGCTCCGCGATCGCCGCCGCGTTGGCCGACTGCCGCTCCAGCCGCAGCTCCAGCGTGCCGAGCGAGCGGTGCGCGAGCCAGGTCTCCAGCGGCCCCGGCACGGCGCCGGTCTGGTCGCGCCAGCCCGCCAGGACCGCCCGCCGCTGCGGGTCGGCCACGGCGACGTGCCCCAGCACCAGGTCGCCGTGGACGGTGGTGGCCTTGGTGTCGCTGCTGACCGAGCAGTCCGCGCCCAGCGCCAGCGGCGTCTGCCCGAGCGCGGTCGCGGTGGTGTTGTCGACGGCGACGACCGCGCCGGCCGCGTGGGCCACGGCCGCCGCCGCGGCCAGGTCGCAGACGTCCAGCAGCGGGTTGCTGGGCGACTCCAGCAGCACCAGCGCGGCCCCCTCGGCGTCGGCCGCGGTCAGCGGGCGCGCGGTCGGCACCTCGCGCACCCGCACGTCCCACTCGGCCAGCCGCTCCCGGACGAACCGGCGGGCCAGGTAGTAGCCGTCGGCCGGCAGCACCACCGTCGCCCCCGGCCGCAACGTGGTGAACAGCACCGCCGCCAGCGCGGCCAGCCCGGAGGAGAAGACGACCGCGCCGCCGCCCTCCAGCTCCCCCACCGCGGCCTCGTACGCCCGCCAGCTCGGGTTGTCGACCCGCCCGTAGGAGTCGGTCCCCTCCCCCGTCCCGGCCAGGTGGTACGCCGAGGCCAGCACCGGCGACGGCAGCAGCGGCGCGCCGCGGACCGGCTCGGGCAGCCCCGCGTGCACCACCCGGGTCCCCGGCCTCACCGGACCACCGGGCGCTCGTCCTTCATCCCCCGGCCCATCAGGGCCGGCACCAGGCTGGTCGCGCTCAGCCCCTCGTGGCAGACCTGCACGACGCCCTGGGTGATCGGCACGTCGACGCCGACCCGGCGGGCCAGCTCCAGCACCGACCGGCAGGACTGCACGCCCTCCGCGGTGGTCCGGACCGCGGCCCGGGCCTGCTCCAGCGTCTCGCCCCGCCCCAGCCGCTCCCCGAACGTCCGGTTGCGCGACAGCGGCGAGCTGCACGTCGCGACCAGGTCGCCCAGCCCGGCCAGCCCCGCGAACGTCATCGGGTCCGCGCCCAGCGCCGCCCCCAGCCGGGCCGTCTCGGCCAGCCCGCGGGTGATCAGCGAGGCCCGGGTGTTGTCGCCGAAGCCCATCCCCTCGGCCATCCCGCAGGCCAGCGCGATGACGTTCTTCACCGCGCCGCCGAGCTCGCACCCGACCACGTCGGTGTTCGTGTACGAGCGCAGGTACGGCGTGAAGCACGCCTTCTGCAGCTCCTCGGCGCGGCCCTTCTCCGAGCAGGCGACCACGGTCGCGGCCGGCTGCTCCTCGGCGATCTCGCGGGCCAGGTTGGGCCCGGACACGACCGCGACCCGCTCCGGCGGGCAGCCCGCGACCTCGCCGATGACCTCGCTCATCCGCTTGGCCGTGCCCAGCTCGATGCCCTTCATCAGGCTGACCAGGGTGGCGCCGGGCTCGATGGCCGCGGTCCAGCCGGCCAGGTTCTCCCGCACCTTCTGGGCCGGCAGCGCCAGCACCACGATCTGCGCGCCGGCCAGGGCCGCGCCGGCGTCGGTGGTGGCCCGCAGCGCCGCCGGGAGCACCACCCCGGGCAGGTAGTCGGGGTTCTCGTGCCGGTCGGTGACCGCGGCGCACAGGTCCGGGCGGCGGCCGACCAGCGTGACGTCGCTGCCCGCGTCGGCCAGCACCTTCGCGAACGTGGTCCCCCAGGAGCCCGCGCCGAGCACGGCTGCGCGCATCAGGACGCCTCGCGGCGGGCCGGCGGGCGGCGGAAGAAGTCGGCCGGCGCGGTCTCGCCGCGGACCTCGGCCAGCTGGTCGCGGACCGCGCCCATGATCACGTCGGTCACCTCCCGCAGCAGCTCCGCGGTCAGCGGCCGGTCCCGGTACGCGCTCAGGTCCAGCGGCGGCCCGGCCTGGCAGAACGCCGTCGGCCGCCGCCACGGCCGGAACTTCCGCCGCTCCACGTCCAGCAGCACCTGCGGCCCCCACTGCGCCAGCGGGATCACCGGCGCGTCCGTGGTCAGGGCGAGCCGGGCCACCCCGGTCCGCGGCTGCATCGGCCAGAACTCGGGGTCGCGGGTGACCGTGCCCTCCGGGTAGATGCAGACGCACTCGCCGCGGCCGATCGCGGCCACGGCCTCGTCCAGCGACTGCCGGGCCGCCGACGAGCCCCGCACCACCGGGATCTGCTTGGCCCCGCGCAACAGCCGGCCGATCGCGACGAGCCGGAACAGCGAGTGCTTGATGAGGAAGCGCGGGATCCGGCCGGAGTCCCAGATCCACACGGCGAGGGTGGCGAAGTCGGCCTGCGAGACGTGGTTGGACACCACGATGGCGCCGCCGCTGCGGGGCAGGTGCTGCTGGCCGCGCCACCGGGTCCGGAACAGCGCCGCCACGGTCGGCTTGATCAGCACCACCGACAGCCAGATCCAGAAGCCGACGTGCCCGCGACCCGGGTTGCGCACGCGACCCACCTCCTCACCATCCGCAGGGCAGTCTGCCACCGGTGTCCACGCGGGCCAC
>DATINN010000718.1:0-1716 GCA_035474175.1 Mycobacteriales bacterium
GTGGCCCAGGTCTACCTGGATGACGCCTCCGGCGAGCCGGAGTGGGTGACCGTCAAGACCGGCCTGTTCGGGACGAAGGAGAGCTTCGTGCCGCTGGCCGCGTCCCGGCTCGACGGGTCCGACCTGGTCGTCCAGGCGACCAAGGACCAGGTCTCCGGCGCCCCCCGGGTCGAGCAGGACGACCACATCTCGGAGCAGGAGGAGGCCGAGATCTACCGCTACTACGGCCTGTCCGGCCCGAACGGCGGGCGGGACACCGCCGGCACCGTCGGCCGGACCGGCGGGCGGGGCACCGCCGGCACCGCCGGGTACGACCGGTCGGCCGGGCACGACACGTCCGGCCCGGACACCGACGAGGCGATGACGCGCTCGGAGGAGCGCCTGGTCGCCGGTACGCAGCAGGCCGAGGTCGGCAAGGCCCGGCTGCGCAAGCACGTGGTGACCGAGACCGAGACCGTGCAGGTGCCGGTGTCGCACGAGGAGGTGCGGCTGGAGCGCGAGCCCATCACCGACGCCAACCGGGATGCGGCGTACTCGGGTGGGGACATCACCGAGGAGGAGCACGAGGTCACGCTGCGGGCGGAGAAGCCGGTGGTGAGCACGGAGACCGAGGCGGTGGAGCGGGTGCGGTTGGGCAAGGAGACCGTGACCGACACCGAGACCGTCTCCGGTGAGGTCCGCAAGGAGCAGATCGAGTTCGACGACCCGAGCGGCACCAGCCGCCGGTAGAGCGTTCCGGTCCGGTGCCCGGGACCCGGGCCGGACGGCGGCGGCGCGGCGTCTACGGGGGCGCCGCGCCGCCGCGCCTCGTCGAGGTCCCCTCCTCGTGGCGGCGGCGGTTCGTCCTCGGGACGGGGTCCCCGCCCGAGGGCCGGGGCCGCCGGAAGGTGTCGGCGTTCGTCGGTGTTGGCGGAAGCATGCCTCTGACCGGTGAATACGTTCCGAGCCCCGAAGCGTGGGTCCGCAATCAGGTCGAGCTGTACGAGTCCTCCGGCGGGACCCGGGGCACGACGCTGCGCGACCGGGGCATCCCCGTGGTCGTCATGACCATGCAGGGCGCCACCTCGGGCAAGCTGCGCAAGGTCCCGGTCATGCGGGTCGAGCACGAGGGCAGCTACGCCATCGTGGCGTCCAAGGGCGGCGCGCCGGAGAACCCCGTCTGGTATCGCAACCTGGTCACCAACCCGCACATCGAGCTGCAGGACGGTCCGGCCAAGCGGGACTACCGGGTGCGCGAGCTCTCCGGCGCGGAGCGGGCGGCCTGGTGGGACCGCGCGGTCGCGGCCTACCCGGACTACGCCGACTACCAGACCCGCACCGACCGCCAGATCCCCGTCCTCCTGGCCGAGCCGATCGACCCCGCCTGACCGACAGAGCCGGCCGGAGCCGGTCGGGGCTGACCGGCTCCGGGCGGCCGTGGGGGCGAGGTCAGAGGACGGGGCGGCCGCCGGTGACGGCGACCCGCGCGCGGGAGACGAAGCTGCCGTCGTCCGAGGCGAGCAGCACGTAGACCGGCGCCAGCTCGGCCGGCTGCCCGGCCCGTCCCAGCGGGGTGTCCTGCCCGAACTGGGCGACCTTCTCCGGCGGCATCGTGGCCGGGATGAGCGGTGTCCACACCGGACCAGGGCCGATCTCCCGCGTCCGCCGCGACACCGAATAAGCCCGGACTCCGTAAAGCCCGATCACCGCCAGCAGCAACGCGACGCCACCGAAGAT